>MNZA01000242.1 GCA_001873375.1 Oscillatoriales cyanobacterium CG2_30_44_21 | reverse complement strand
ATTTTTCAATGGGAAGGGATTAGGAAATGGCTTTGCCATTTCCTAATTTGAAATTTGTGATGTGGCTCTTTTAAAAATAATGATGGTTTTGTCGCTATTGCGAGCGATCGCGTCAGGAATATTGCCCTGCACAATATGCTGCAACATACTTTCACGACTTGCCCCTAACAAAATTACGTCACTGCGTTCCTGATTGGCGAGATCAACGATCGCATCGGCGATTGACTTGGAACACACAGATATCACTCCCGCCGAGAATTTCTTAGTTTTAAAGAGATAATCGGCATACTTTTCTAAATTCTTGGCTGGTTTTCCTGACTTTTTAGGTGTATTTTCTTCTGTATCTGGGGCAAAAATTTGACATAGACAGGCTTCAGGATTGTCCGCAAGCGAAAGCAATGATGGCAATAGCTGCATCGCTCCTTCAGCATTGGGACCACCCGCGATCGGAATCAGCCAACGATTGAAACTAACTTGCGGTTTGCGGAATTCTTGATTGAAGGGATTGGCGTTTTGGAGTCGATCGCTAAATTTGACTAGCATCACATCACAATCGGCTTGCCTGACCACCGTATCGACAGTATTGCCAAAAATGCGTTCTGGGGATGAAGAGTTTCCAGCCCAACCGATGATCAATAAATTTGTTTTGCGATCACCGATGACTTCCAGAATTGCTTGCCCCGTATCATGGGCTACTCGCACCTGTGTATGCAAGGGAACTTGCTTGAGTTTGGCGGCTGTAGCAGCTTGCTTAAACAAAGCCAAGCTATGGCTCAAGTCCACGCTGGTTTCGGACGGTGGCAGATGGGAAGCGATCGCGATGATATGTAAGCATTCCAATTCGTAATTATGTTCAGAGGCGATCGCTAAGGCGATATCAATTAGATAGGTTGCCGTTTGCAAATTGTGAAGCGGTAACAGCAATTTTCCCCGACCCGTAGCGGTTCCCCTTTGTTGATAAACCAAATAGGAGGGTTTAGAAGTTTGGGAACTCACGCCGCGCAAGCGCTTAGCCTGCGCCCGCAGGATGTCACTGCGAGTAATGATGCCGACTAGCTTATGGCGATCAATTACTGGCAGACGGGACAGTTTGTAATAGGACAACAGATATAAAACCTGAGAGAGTCCCTCTTCGGGGCTGACGCTGATTGGCTTGGGAGTCATGATTTCGGCGATCGCCAATTCATTGGAAAGTTGACGTTCAGACACCTTTACCAAGTCCATTTGGGTGATAATCCCCACTAGATGCTGCTGATTGCTGATCACAGGAAATCCCCGATGATGCGATCGCCCAAAGGTCTGCATCGCTTCGGCGATCGTCATCTGATCAGACAGAACTTCCACATCTCGCTGCATCACATCCGCCGCATCCATTCCATTCCAAATGTCTTCCGATCCTGTGTCTGTTTTTAAATAAATCCCCTTTAGCTCTAGTAAGTGGGTATACAGAGAACCTGGAGCGAATTTCTCAGCACAGAGATAGGCAACCACACTGGTAATCATCAAGGGAAGAATGATATTAAAATCCATCGTGATCTCAAAGACGATCACAAAAGCGGTAATTGGAACCTTGGCAACTGCCCCAAAAAAAGCACCCATTCCCGACAAGGCGTAAGTTGAGAGCGTTCCTGTTCCCAATAGCGACTGCTCTAAATTGCCAACTAATGATCCTAAAGCTGCTCCCAAAATCAAACTGGGAATGAATAGTCCCCCAGGGGCTTCGGAGCTACAGGCGATCAAAGCAAGGATGAACCTAACCGCAAAAGCACTAGCGGTCACTTGCCAGTCCGACTGCCCCATTGCCAAAAACAGTTGCAGCCCCGTACTATCGCGAAAGTCAATCGGTAGCATCGCGATCGCTAGTCCAGATAAACCTCCTGCGATCGCAATGCGCCAAGACAGCTTGATTTTGAAAGTTTGGCGATTCCATTGAATCGCCGCCAGTACGCCGTGATTAAATAATGCCGCTAACCAACCTGCGGCAAGCCCTAAAATCAGTAAGAAAGGAATTTCTTGGGGCGTAAACTGTACTTGAGGAATAGTTTGGGCTAGGCTCTGCCCAGTGAGCAACCTTGAAACGGTAGCGCCAATAAATGAAGCAAGGATGGCAGTTCCAAGGGTCAAGCTGGAAACATCATGCAAAAGTTCTTCGATCACAAATAATACGCCTGCGATCGGGGCGTTAAAACCTGCGGCGAGTCCTGCGGCGGCTCCTGCGGCAATTAGCTGACGTTGATACTCAGGTGAGTTAGGAATCCATTGGCTGACCTGTCCTGCGATCGCTGCCCCAATTTGGACAGTGGGTCCCTGACGACCAAGGGCTAGTCCTGAACCGAGCGACAAGATCGTACTGGAGACTTTGACGATCGCCACCCTTAAATTGAGGGCGATCGGCACATAGCTCAAGGCGGCTTTGACTTGAGGGATGCCACTACCCGATGCTTCCGTGGCAAAGTTTTCGACTAAAAATCCTGATAAAAATCCGCCCGCCATGCCAATCACAGGCAAAGCCAACCAAGTGGGCAGATCATTAGAAATATAGATTCGCCATCCCCCCAGCCAGCCAATGCCCTGTTTGAGCAATACCGCCGCGATACCTGCCAATAAACCGATTAAACAAGCCTCTAAAATAGCTAGCCTTTTTGGTTTTAGCCATCTTTGCCAAGATGGAACTTGCCAACCCATGCGATCGCCTCTTCGATATTAGTAACTTTGTTCCCCTCTGGCATCATAGGGCGCTGCACCATGATCACCGGAAGCCTTAATTTACGCGCTGCTATGATCTTGGCATAGGTTGCAGCACCGCCACTGTTTTTACTAACGATCGCCTCAATTTGATATTCCTTTAACAACTTAAGTTCTTGTTCCAAGCCAAAGGGGCCTCGATCAAGTAACACTTGGCTATGGGGCAGTTGCAGATCGGGCGGGTCAATGGAACGGATCAGATACCAAGTTTCTGGCGATCGCTTCAAAAATGGCTCTAGTTGCTGGCGACCTGAAGTAATAAATACCCGTTTAACGAACTCAGGAATAGCTTGTGCCGCCGCATCTACTGTTGGCACTTCAATCCAGTTATCTCCCGCTACTTTGTCCCATTGCGGACGCACTAGCATTAGATGGGGCGTATTTGTAGAGCTAGCGGCGATCGCGCCATTGATCGTAATTTGTCCCGCGCAGGGATGGGTCGCATCAATGAGCAGATGGATAGAATTTTCTTGTAAATAATTAGCTAGCCCTAAAGCACCGCCAAATCCACCAATTCGCACCTGTCCCACCAGCGCCGATGGTTGTTTGGTTCGTCCCGCAAGGGAACTAATTATTTCAAGATTGGGGATGTCGGCAAGCTTGGCGGCAAGCTTTACCGCGTCACCTGTGCCGCCCAGAATCAGGATTTTTGTCATGGTGAGTGCGTCAAAATACTTACTAAGTAATACCAAATAAAGAAATGGCGTAGCCATTTCTTTATTCTAAAAACCATACTGGGTTTAGTTTTCAATTCACAAAATTGTAGTCACACTTTTGTGAATTGGTATAACCTAAAAAACCAGAAGTTGTTCCGACCGCATGGCGGTCGGAACAACTTCTGGTTTTGGGTTTTAATTATGTTGATCTACTTATTTATACAGCGCTTTTGGATTCCTGTAAGAATCCACTGTGCTGAAGCAGTACGTTCTAAGCTTGTTGGTTTGGATTGGAGTGAGCAGGATATTGCGGATGCTGTCGATTGGGTTTTAAGTCATGGGCGATCGCGACTTAAAATCCAGAGAAAATTTTGAAAGTTTACCGCAGTTCTAAACCTAACACCTGCGTATGTGCGCCCCTTGCTTGGGTTACGCCGATGGTTCGCTCGGAGGCTTCGATCATCGGGCGGCGTAGACTGACCACGATAAATTGCGCCAAACTAGCTTGCTTGCGTACCATTTTTGAGAGCCGTTCCACATTTGCGCCATCAAGGAACATATCGACTTCATCGAAGGCATAGAAAGGGGAAGGGCGATAGCGCTGCAATGCAAAGATAAAGCTGAGAGCCGTGAGAGATTTTTCGCCACCAGACATGGATGAGAGATTTTGAACTTGTTTGCCCTTGGGATGGGCAACGAGGGTTAAGCCGCCACTGAGGGGCGCGTTGGGATTTTCCAATTGTAAGAAGCCATCGCCATCGGATAGTTCGGAGAAGATTTCTTTGAAATGTCCATTTACAGCATCAAAGGCTTGCATGAAGGCGCGTTGACGCAAGGTGGTGAAGTTCTCAATTCTGATTAATAGTTCGGTGCGTTCTTGGTTGAGGGTTTCCAAGCGGCTACTGAGTTCTTCGAGACGTTCCGATGTTGCTTCATATTCGGCGATCGCCATCATATTTACAGGCTCCATCGACTGGATGCGCTTGAGGAGACGGCGCTGCTCTAGTTGCAACTGTTCGAGGGTCATGGTTTCAGGAACTTCAGGAACAATGTCAGGGAGTTCAATTAGTTCTAATTGCTCAGTAAATTGAGCGATTTGTTGAGTTAGTTCAACTTGACGTTCGCGATTCTTTTGTAACTGCCATTCCTGTTGTTGATATTGCTGCTGCTGAGTTCTTAGCGATCGCTCCGCCGCATCCCGTTCCTGTTTGGCGGCACCGATGGTTTGTTCTAGGACTTCTAAGCGCGATTGATAGGTAATGATCGCCTGTTCAGTTTGCTTGATTTGCATTTGCACTTGCGATGTACTGTTAATCAATTCAGCTTGACTACTGCGCAGCTCTTGCAGACGGCTTTGTCGTTGTGCCATTTTTTCAAGGGCAAGCTTATGTTGATTTTCTAATTCACCAGCCCTTTGCTTAGCGGTTCGCAGTTCAATTTCCGCCGCATTTAATAGAGCCTCTTGACCCTGCAAACTTTCTTGCGCCTGTAGCCAACGGGTATGGGTTCCAGACTTTTCTAGTTCCGTTAATTCGGCGCGTTTGACATAGAGTTTGGCTTCTAGTTCGGCAATATTGCCATCCAAATTATTTAATTGCCCTTGCCCAATTTCCATGGCGGCGCGGGTTTTCTGAATTTGATCCTGCAAGCGAGAGCGGTCGCGGCTGTTGCGTTCGATTTGTTCATAAATGCGATCGCGCTGAAGTTGGGACTCGCGCTGAGCCGTCCGTGCCGATTGCAACTGCTCCTCATACTTGGCAATGCCCGTCAATGCACCGCGCAAACGTTGATTGAGCCGCGCCAACATTTGATCGATTTCCAAAAGGCGATCGCGCAATTGCTTGGTTTCCGAAGACTCCGCAGGTTTGGCATTACCAAAATGGAGACTGCTATGTAAGGGCGCACTACCCCCTGTCATTGCCCCTGATGTTTCTAAGATTTCCCCTTCCAATGTCACCATGCGATATTTGCCGATGTGGAACCGCGCTTGGTTGAGGTTCTCAAATACCAGCGTATTGCCAAACACAAAGGAGAAGACATCCTGATAGCGGTCTTCGTAGGTGACAAGATTAAAGGCATAGTCGATCGCCCCTAATTTTTGAGCTTCGGTGCGGGATGGGAATCGCGCCGCCTGTAACTTATTCAAGGGTAAAAAAGTCGCTCTCCCTGCCCTTTCTCGCTTAAGTAAGGCGATCGCTTCAGAAGCAACTTCATCGCTCTCCACAACTAGATTTCCTAATCGACCACCCGCACAAATTTCCAATGCCAACTGATAGCGTGGTTCCACCAGTCCCAATTGAGCGACCAGTCCATAGACCCCTGACATATCCGCTTCAATAATTACCTGTGAAGCTCTTGTACCTTGAACTTCACGGCTTGCCTGTACCTGTGCTTCCAGTTTATCCAGTTGCCGCGATTTTACCCTCTGCTCTTGATTGAGGCGATCTATAGTTTCATTTTGCAATTGCACTTCTAATTGAGCTTCTGCCAGATTTTTGGCAAGGGTTTGCACCAAGGACTCCGCTCCGCTAACTTCAGCCTCTTGCAATCGCAGTGCATCTTCCAAAGATTGATTAGAAAGCATATCCACGCTGTAGCGCCCTTCACCCGCCACAATTTCTTTGAGTTCTTTCTCCTGCGATTCCAACTGTAGCGATCGCTGATTTAATACTTCCTTAATCCGAGTCTGTTCCTGCTTTTGCGGATCGAGTTCCGCTTGAGATTGATCGACATCTTGACGTAATTGGGTTTGCTGGCGCACCCATTCCGAAGATGCCGAAGCGATCGCCTGTACTTCCTTGCGATATTGCGAAACAATTGCCGACTGTTGATGCCGCGATTTCTCCGCCGTAATCGCGGCATCTTCCTGAAGTTGCTTTTGCGATTCTAACTGAGTTGATTCTGACAGCAACCGATCAATATCTTCTTGGGTACTGATAATGTGATTTTGATTGTTTTGGTAGGAACTGGTCAGAGTTTGCTGTTGCCGTTGCAAACCGCGCAATTCCGCTTGTTGTGCCGATAGGTTGCTCGATACCGCCAGATATTCCTCTTCGCCGAGCGTATGCACGCGATCGCTGAGTTCATTAAGCTGCACCGTTCCCGTTTCAATTACCTGCGAGAGTTCCCCTAAGGACTTCTCGATATTTGCACATTGTTCACGATTGTTAATTAACTCGACATTACGCAAAGATTGCTGATAGGTGATCTCGCGCTGTTGCAGCACCGCCTCCGAAGCTTCCATGCGTTCATATTCCAATCGCAGCGCCTTATATTTTTCCGCCTTGACGCGATCGCCTTTTAACTTCTCCTTATTGGCAATCAATTCCTGCTCAACAATGCGGAAACGCTCCTCCTGCGCCTTCACATCATCGAGCTTGTCCTTGGCTGTAGAAATCTTGCGATCGAACTCCCCTACCCCAGCCAATTCATCAATAATCTCCCGCCGCTCCCGAGAATTCATGGAGATAATGCCCGTGACATCCCCTTGTAGCACCACATTATAGCCTTCAGGATAAATACGGAACTTGGCTAACTGCTCATGGAGTTCACTCAAATTACAAGGAGTTCCATTAATGTAATAGGTGGAAGTATAAGTCCCCTGACTCGTCACCCGCAACTTCCGCATCACCGTCCATTCACCCTCGGTCTGCCCCTCCGCCTTAGGAATCACGCCCTCACTCTGTAACGCCGCCATTTCCGCCTCTTCTAGCGCAAAAGTGACGATCACACTCGCCTCCACCATGCGCCCAGTTTTGCTATGGGCTTGGTTCACCAAATCTGGCAAGCGATCCGCCCGCATCCCCTTTGAACCCGCCAACCCGAGCGCAAATAGTAAAGCGTCCAAAATATTTGATTTACCCGATCCATTGGGTCCTGAAACCACTGTAAACCCACGCAACAATGGGATCGACACGGTGGAGCCAAAGGATTTAAATCTAGTCAGTTCTACATTTTTAATGTACATAATGGCGATCTGGGATGCGATCTTAGGGCAAATGGTTGGGCAGCGATCGGGCTACGTTGGGCAGCCTAAAAGTGCCAATACGTTATCACATCTTGGCGAAAATGGTGCGAGTAAGTCGTAAAAAGCATAAAAGTACAGCCAAGCTGTACTTTTATGCTTTTATCTATTTTTACAGCCAACTGGCTGTTGTGACTGGAATTAGCCAATTGATAAGATATATTGAATAAAGGATACATAGTCTAAAAACGTGAGTACTAACCGAGTTTGGCAAAGCGAAATAACCACTGACAACTTCTATGCCGAGCTACCTACTCTTGAAAATTTTTCTGACATTACTTACATCGAAAATTTTCAAAAAGTTCCCGATGATTGGTTGGTGATTGTTAGTGACATTGTTGGCTCGACCAAGGCGATTCAGTCAGGTCGTTATAAAGATGTAAATCTGTTGGGAGCCTGTTCAATTATCGTGATTTTAAATCTAGTTGATGAATTGGAAATCCCGTTTGTTTTTGGCGGCGATGGTGCGTCGTTGCTAATTCCATCAAGGTTTGCGTGGGGAGCAGAGCAAGCTTTGAGCGCGGTGGAAAAAATGGCAAGAGATGAGTTTAATCTGGAGATGCGGACGGGAATTGTGCCAATGTCCGAAATTGCCTCAGTCCATGAAATTATGATCTCTAAGGTGCGGATTTCAGAAAACTATAGTCAAGCCATTCTTAGGGGAGGTGGAATTAGCTACGCCACGAGCTTAATCAAAAATGTGGCAACTAGAGATTTGTACCGTCCTAGAAGTGATGTTTCTAACGCGATCGCGGATTTTTCTGGTTTAGAATGTCGCTGGCGCGATATCCCCTCTCGTCATGAAGAGATTGTGAGCTTGATCGTGATGGTAACGGCTCCTAGTCAAAGCCAAGTTGATAATTCTTATCGCGAAATCATCAAACAGATTGAACGGATTTATGGAGAAGATGCAGAATGCCATCCTGTCACTTCCGTTAATCTACAACTCGCCTTCCGTGCCAAGAGCCTATCATCGGAAACGAAAGTTTTTAACAACTCCGCTAGTTGGCTAAAGCAATATCTGCATCTATGGAAGTTACGCTTGATTAATCTGTTGGGGACAGTTTTGATGAGGTTTAATATTAAGCTCGGCGGTTTTAACTGGGGAGATTACAAGCAAATCGTAACGGAATCGACAGACTTTAAAAAATTTGACGATATTTTGCGAATGGTCATTTCAGGAAATAGCAGACAACGCGATCGCCTAATCGATATTTTAGAAAAGAAGTTTCAAGAAGGGCGATTGGTCTATGGCTATCACATTTCTGATCGGGCTTTGATGACCTGTCTAGTTTTTGAACGCGATGGTCGTCAGGTGCATTTTATTGATGGCGCGGATGGTGGCTATGCGATCGCAGCGATGGATATGAAAGAGCGCATGAAAAGTTGAACCCAGAGTTTGTTTCGTTCGCTATTCGGGCAGAACAAAAATTGCTAATCAAGTGAACCCAGAAAAGAATTTGAAAGTTTGGCTTCGCCAAACTTTCAAATTCTTTTCTGGGTTCGGGTTTGAGCGCAAAGCGATGTAAATTGATCACATTGCGCGGTAGGCTAGTGATAGTGAATATAGTAAAAGGAAATCTCCCGTGCTTTTATCAAAAGGCTTTGAAGTAGAAATCTACACCTCTACACCAACGGGGGATGTGGTGGGTTTTAGCGATCGCATTGTGGCAAACCTGAATGGATTTGTGCGTGAACCCGATAGCCGCAATGTGGAATATATTACGCCGCCTTTTCATAAGTACGAGCCTTTGCTAATGGCCTTGGTAGAGCCACGCCAAAAACTCCGCAGTTATTTGCGATCGCTGGGTGACTACACATTGATGCCTGGCAGTACCTTAGCTCTGGGCGGCGTGGATCAATTCTGTCGCTCCGATCCTCAAAATCCTTACCATACTTACATTGAGCAAACCTACGGCACAGATGTCGTCACTGCCAGTATTCATATCAATGTTGGCATTCCCGATCTCGAAAATTTGATTGCCGCCTGTCGTCTGATTCGCCTCGAAGCACCGTTATATCTGGCTTTGAGTGCCGCGTCTCCATTTCTAGATGGCAAGGCAACTGGCTTTCACTCTTCCCGTTGGCAGATGTTTCCTAAAACACCTAAGTTGGTTCCCCTATTTCGCAACCATCGGCATTTTGTGGAATGGACAGAACAGCAGTTACAGTTAGGAACGATGCAGAATGTCCGCCATCTCTGGTCATCGGTGCGTCCCAATGGCGACAATCGCCCCTACAATCTCAATCGTTTAGAATTACGAATTTCCGACCTAATCATTGATCCTATAGCTTTACTGGCGATTACCACGCTTTTAGAAATGCGCTTACATCAGTTTCTCGAAGCAGGAATTGGTTCGAGCCTTGACCCTCTTGCGCCTAACGCCAGTAAATTTACGCCTGAAGAGTTAGCCGCGATCGCGGATCAAAATGAAATTGCTGCCGCTCACAATAGTCTTGATGCAGTCCTAACCCATTGGCAGACAGGCGCACAGCTTACAGCGAGGGAATGGATTGCCGATCTATTTGCCGAATTAAAGCCAAGGGCAAAGGAGCACGGCGTGTGGTGTTTCTTGTCGCCTTTGCAAAAAATTCTTGATCAAGGCAATGAGGCGCAGCACTGGCTGGCTGCCTATCACAACGGGCTTTCGCCTAGACAGATCATGACTGAGGCGATCGCTAGCGCTGAGCAGATGGACAAGGAACTCGCCGAAGCTTTATTACTGGCTTAAAATATAAGTAATTACTGCCCGCCTAAGGGCAATGGTCAGCTAAGGCGTGAGGTATAAAATAAAGAGAGAGACAAGGAGAAAGGTAAGATGGTTTACATAATACTGCCGCTTTGTTGACCGTCATTCAAACCTATAAATCTCAAGGCAAATCTATCATTGATTTTTCCGTCAGGCTCTAATTGATCCTTCTTCCATCTCTCTCCTCCCCATTCTCACCTCATTGATTACAAAGCGATCGCCTAACCACTCGCAATCGTAAACAAGAAAGATTCTAACTGGATTGACTTTGAGCAAGTTCTTCTCTTAATACTCTACGCAATGTACTTTCTAGTGGTTCTTGAGTTTGTTGGCGGATATGTTGGCGTAAGGCTTCATTGATTGATGTTTGATAATTATCGCCACCTTTGTTGTTAGCTTCTGCTCGAAACCATTCTAAGATCTGATCATCTAGCCGAATTGTAATACGAGTTTTTCCTTTGACAACTGGTTTGATCGCGCCACGTTTGCCTTTGCTGAAGTCATATTCTGGTTGCATATTTTTTAATCCTCTTCATATTGTTTACGTTCGAGGCACTCTGCTAATCGTGCTGAAATTAGGCGAATGTCTTCACCACGCCATGTGAAAACAACAACTAAGACTCTGCCAAAGGCATCCACACCAATAGAGACAAATCGATCTTCATCAAATCTGTTGTCTGGAATTGTAATTGCAAGATCGTCTGAAAACACTGCTACTGCATCAGCGAACTCAATTCCATGTTTTTGAAGGTTTGATGCGGCTTTGTTTTTGTCCCATTGATACTTCATCTAATTATAATATGTACAAGTGTACATACAACTCTGCGATAAATCTGTATCAAGGCGATCGCCCCTCAACTCAATCTCAACAAACTGCGATCGCCTCAAATACCTATATTTTGTATTTTTCTTAACTAAAATAGGTATAGTTATCGAGAGAAACTTCTCGCTTTGAGCGCCATTACTAAATTAATATCGAAATTTTTGGATAGCCAAATGACGGTTAGAGACAAACTTAGCAAAGAACTCGAACAAGCGCCTGACTCACTGGTTGAGGAAGTTCTTAACTTTTGCATATTTCTCAAACAGCGTCAACAAGTCAAAATGAGTGATATAAAAGTTTCAGACATCAATTCTAACGCTGTTTTAATTTCTGAAGATGCATGGCGCGGTATTCAAGAAACAATATATTTACTCTCAATCCCTAAAATGCGTGAATCAATAGTTGAAGGTTTGTCAACTTCTATTCATGATTGTAGCGAGACATTAGAATGGTGATGTGGAAGTTAGTATACATCAAGCAATCTCAAAAAGATGCGAAGAAAATAGCTGCAAGTAATCTAAAAGGAAAAGTTGCTGAGCTTTTGTCCGTAATTCAAATCAATCCGTTTCAGAACCCACCACCCTATGAAAAGCTGGTTGGAGATTTTTCAGATGCATATTCACGCAGAATTGATGTCCAACACCGCCTTGTTTATGAGGTAATTGAGTCAGAGAAAACCGTTAAGATAATCAGAATATGGACTCATTACGAGTAAGTGCGATCGCCTCTCCACTCAATCTCAATAACTGCGATCACTATAATTGTTTTATGCACGATAATGATACTGTTGGGTTTGCCACAGGAGTTACAAATCAATGACTCAGACAATTGCCAGAAAATCCTTATATGAATCTGACTATCTACTTTGGATTCAAGAGACGATAACTCAGTTGAAGGCTGGAGATTTTGAGCATCTAGATATTGAAAATTTGGTAGAGGAGATTGAGGACTTGGGGCGATCGCAAAGGAAGGAATTAGAAAGCCGTCTTGCAACTTTGCTTGCACATTTACTCAAACGGATGTATGTGAATATGCCTGACTGCTTTAATGGGTGGGAAAATACAATCCGAGAGCAACGTTTACAAATTGAGGTATTACTGAATAATTATCCCAGTCTCAAAAGCTATTGGGATGGACATTTTAGTGATGCTTGGCGATTTGCTTTAAAGCATACTCGTAAAGAATATCAGTCAAAAGGTTTTAATTTCCCTAACGAATGGGAGTTAGGTCGAGATATTAACTCAATTGTAAATATTGATTTTTGGGAATAAGCGATCGCCCCTCAACTCAATCTCAACAAACTGCGATCGCTATAACGTTGCTAAATTTCATATTCAATAATAGTGAGAATAGCAGCCGCTATTTCTGTCATCTTAGCATCGGATATATTGCCAAGTTTGCGAATAAATCTCTGCAAGTCCATACCCCTAAGCTGAAGAGCGTCAATTGCAGAAGCCTTTGTAAGTCCAATTTCTGTGTTTGGCTCGATTTTAACGTGCCAAAAGTTGTTAGCAAAATATGGCTTCCAATCAGTAATTGGTGCAACGAGTTTAATCGGTAATTTTCCTGCTGCATCTGAGCTAATGATAATTGCAGGACGAATTTCTTTGATTTCAGAGCCACCTGTAGGATCAAAGTTAACGAGCCAAATTTCTCCACGCTTGGGTGTTTCAGGATTAATAGTCAACGATGTCACCTGCCATTAATTCCTTCCAATCAGTTTCTTGTTGATAGTGGGTAATCATTTCCTCAGCTTGACTTTCAAGTATCTGTCTACGTTCAGCGATCGGTAATTTGAGAAAATCAAGGCGTTGTTCTAAAGTCAAATTTTGTTCTTCGTCGACAGGTAAATTAGAGGGAACTTCTGGAACTAGAATAATAACTTCAACGGTTTGTCCTACCAAAAAATTTGCAGATTGAATTTCAATTTTATTACCTGCTAAGACTTTAGCTGTTGCGTATAAAGTTGATTTTGTTATTTTGAGATTATCTCCGATAGACGGTCGTTATCTTTATGTCATCATACCAACTAAAAAGTCGCGATCGCGCCTCAACTCAATCTCAACAAACCGCGATCGCCTAAATCACAACCCATCAAAAAGCGATCTTATTGGGAGCATTATTAGCTAAACTTAAATCTGTACATTTAAGATTTTTAATAGATTTTGAAATTATTTGTTGTTCCACTGTTGTTTATCTCGGCTTTTTTAGCTGTAGTTTGCCTAGACCCTTTTTCTATAGGATCTGTCTATGGAGCATCCCAGTCAGAAGAATTTTTTGGCAATTTGAGTTCGACAGAAATCACATTTATTGGGATTGGAGTTCTAGTGACTCACGTCTACTTAGCAGCTTGTTTACAAATTATTGCCAAGAAATTAAATTTGGAGAATACTTGGTTAGCTTGGATTCCCATTTTACAACTTATCCTTTTAATTCAGGCAGTAGAAGCCCCAAGCTAGAACTTTTTGTTATTATTTGTTCCCCTTATAAATTATGTTGTTCTCGTAACATTAATGACTGACTTACCGCATAAATTGGGAAAATACAAGAATATCAACAGAGGGGCAATATTTCTAACTGTCTTTGTGTTTGGCGCAAACCCTATTGGTTTTGCCTTGTATTTTTTTCTTATGGCTTTTACCTAATAAGTAACGTGAATTCGTATTAGTTTTAGGCAAGTAAAAAATAAAGCTAACTTCGCCACTGATTGAGCCAACGTACTTGCCCTATCCAATTTTCCGTCTTTTCTTCAGATAACAAAGCATCTAACGCCACTATCAACTCCGAAAGCGTCCAGCTATTCTGAGCCGCAAGAATTATCCCACCATGCTGAGGCTGGTTCTGGTTGAGCGATATAAAATCCTTCACATTGAACGTAAATATGGCTCTACCCTGAGCAGTAGATTCGTTTAACTGCACCTCATCACTAGCATCAAAAGGCATCCAACTATTTGGAGTACGAGTCACATCATGCCCTTTGTCTATTAGAGCCTTATGCAAAGCCTTTTTAGAAGTGTCAGCATCTAAATGAAGCTTTAATTTAGCCATGAATAGCCTCTAATTCTTGCTCAGAAGCGATCGCCAAATCAACCTGCTCCTTATTTACTGCATAAAATCTCAAAGCTTCCGTTACCTGCTCTTCGGATAAATCATATTCATCAGCAATTTGAGCAACACTCATACCCCACTTGTGAGCAGCGATCGCTAATGTTTGCACTCTTACTCCCGTTCCCTTAACCACAGGAAAAATCTGTCCACTCGCCCCTTGACGATAAGCAATTAGAGAAAATGATGCTTTGAGCGTACCGACTTTTTCTGTGACCGCCCACAGCACAAACTGATCCAGCGAAATTCCCTGACTCTGGGCTAACTGCTCGACTTCATGCTTTAAGCGATCGGGTAAGTTTAAGGCGTAGGCTGTCATAAATTTATGCCATTTGATTTATTTTTAGTTTATCTGATTATTATTTATACCTTTCGCCCAAAGCCAACATCGCATCTAGCTGAGAATCCATTAACAGACATTGCTCCAAATGTTCAATATCCAAATCAGGCAAACATAAACTATAGGAACTCTGCACATAATCCCCATCCTGCAAGCAAAAAATACTAATCTTCCCTTCTTCCCAAAACCAAACTTCAGGAACCTCTAGCAACTGATATTTCCTGAGCTTAGCGACATTACCACTCGTCACCACCACCTCAATACACAAATCCGAAATCTCTTTTTCTATATCAAAGTTGTAGGACAAGTCAGCCTGAAACTTGGTGCGTCCTTGCAATGACTGTGTATATGCGCCAGTAGAAACAAACCGAATACGCTTGAGCATGAAATATTGACCTAGCAACATCCCAAGCAAAGTACAGATCATTTCATGAAGCCGTCCAATACCCACAATTTCTAAAACTCCCTCACAATAAATCAGCCGCACTCCATCAATATCGGCAAAAGCAGATTCCAACGCTTGGAACTGCTCCCACGTTACGAACTGCCTAACAATATGTTCTTGATCAGACTTAGCTAAAGCTTGGATCATGGCTTGGAGACTCATCGCTTAATATGATGATTTTAACGGTAAATTAGTAGGTAGAACCAAAAACAGCCAAAGCAAAACTAGATATGTTTGATGAAATCGCCGATAAATTTGAGGCGGCTTGGAAAAAGTTACGCGGACAGGACAAAATCTCTGACTCCAATATCCAAGGCGCGATCCGTGAAGTACGCAGGGCGCTCTTAGAGGCAGATGTCAACCTGCAAGTTGTCAAAGAATTTGTCGAAGAAATCTCTAAACAGGCTCAAGGTGCTGATGTAATTGCAGGTGTGCGCCCCGATCAGCAATTTATCAAGATCGTTTATGACGAATTGGTAAGGACGATGGGTGAGGCAAATGTGCCACTTGCCGAGGCTGCTAATGCCCCAACTGTAATTTTGATGGCAGGTTTGCAGGGTACGGGTAAAACTACTGCTACCGCTAAATTAGCTCTGCACTTACGCAAACTCGATCGCACCGCGTTACTGGTTGCCACTGACGTATATCGTCCTGCGGCGATCGACCAGTTGCTCACCCTTGGTAAGCAAATCAATGTGCCAGTCTTTGAAATGGGGGCTGATGCTGACCCTGTGGAGATTGCGCGTCAAGGTTTGGCAAAGGCGAGGGAATTAGGCGTTAATACCGTGATTGTGGATACGGCGGGGCGCTTGCAGATTGATCGCGAGATGATGGATGAACTCAAGCGGGTCAAGGATGCGATTAATCCCGATGAAGTGCTGCTGGTTGTCGATGCGATGACAGGGCAAGAAGCGGCAACTTTGACCCGTACTTTCCATGATGAGATTGGGATTACGGGTGCGATCTTGACGAAGATGGATGGCGATACTCGCGGTGGTGCGGCGCTATCAGTGCGACAAATTTCAGGACAGCCGATTAAATTTATCGGTGTTGGTGAAAAGGTTGAGGCGTTACAACCCTTCTATCCTGAGCGTATGGCTTCGCGGATTTTGGGCATGGGTGATGTGCTGACTCTGGTGGAGAAAGCTCAAGAAGAAATTGACCTCACCGATGCAGCGCAGCTTCAAGAAAAAATCATGAGCGCCAAGTTTGACTTTGACGACTTCCTGAAAAACACCCGCATGATGAAAAATATGGGTTCCTTTGGTGGGATGTTGAAGATGCTTCCTGGCATGAAAATCAATGATGCCCAAATTCAAGAAGCTGAGAAGCAACTTAAGCGTTGTGAGTCGATGATTAGTTCTATGACTAAACAGGAACGCAAAGATCCCGATCTAATTTCCAAGAGTCCCAGTCGTAAACAACGGATTGCTGGCGGTTCAGGGCATAAGCTTCAAGACGTGACCAAGCTGGTTGCCGACTTTCAGAAGATGAGAACTTTGATGCAGCAAATGGGACAGGGCAAGATGCCCAACTTCCCAGGGATGCCAAATATGGGCGGCGGTGGTTTTCCTGGTATGGGAGGCAACCAAGCGCCATCAGGTAATCCTGCCTATGGCAAGAAGAAGAAAAAGAAGAAGGGATTTGGCGAATTGTAATATTCAATGAGAAAACGGCACAGCCGTTTTCTCATTGAATGCTCTAATTGCGGCTGGCTAATTTAATCTGATTGGGCGCGATCGCTTGGGCAGAATTTTCAATCAACCCTGTGGCGAAATTTGGTAGTAGGCCAAAAAATACAATAATCAGGGCAAGGGCGATCGCAGGAAATTTTTCTTGCCATTTGGCAAAGGGAAATTTACTCATTGATTCTTGATTCAACCCAATCTCTACGCCCAAGCGACCGAAGAAGACACGGTCAATCATGATCAAGAAGTAAACTGCGGTTAAGCCCGTCCCAATCATGCAAAGTAGGGTTTGCACTGGAAAGACTGCAAAACTACTGCGGAAAATTACAAACTCAGCGATAAAGCCGACCATTCCTGGAGTGCCTGCACTTGCCATTGCGGCGAGGATCATCAGCGAGCCAGTGACGGGCAAGCCTCGTTCTGGATTGAGTAACCCATTGAGAGAGTTGATGTTGCGAGTTCCTGTTTTTTTGTAAACGATGCCAACCAGAATAAACAACAAAGCGGAAATTAAGCCATGACTGACCATCTGGAAAGTGGCTCCCACCAGTGACAAAGGCGTTGCCGCCGCCAGAGCCAACAGAATGTAACCCATGTGACCAACGGAACTATAGGCGACCATCTTTTTCATGTCAGTTTGGGTAATCGCAGTCATGCATCCGTAAATGACGCTGACCACTGCCCAGCCTGCCAAAAATGGTGCGATCGCTTGCCAAGCTTCAGGGAGTAATCCCAAACCAAAACGCAATAGTCCATAGGTTCCCAGCTTGAGTAGTACCCCAGCCAGCAGAGTCGAGACTGGTGTGGAAGCTTCAACGTGAGCATCGGGAAGCCATGTATGCAGAGGGACAATGGGAATTTTGATACCAAATCCAATTAATAGCAAGAGCAGCAAAATTCCCTGCGTGGTCTTGGAGACGTGACTTAAATCAAGGTCGAGATAGTTAAATGTCAAGGCAATGCCTTCACCACTGCCCAAGGCTGCCATTCCAAAGAAAGCAGCAAGAATCAGAACTCCTGAAATCGCTGTATAGATTAAGAACTTAGTCGCAGCATATCCACGTTTTTCACCGCCCCAAATACCAATTAGCAGATAGAGCGGAATTAGTTCTACTTCAAAAAATAGAAAGAATAATAATAGATTTTCCGAAAGAAATGCTCCATTAATACCGCCGCCTAACAGTAATAATAGTGGGAAATAGAGGCGTGGACGCTGCACATCGTTGCTGATATACACAGCGATGATTAGTAATAAACCATTCAATAAAACTAAGGGAAAAGATAGCCCGTCTATTCCCAAGCGATAGCTAAGCCCTATTTGATCGAGCCATGATAGAGATTCTCTAATTTGCATTGTGGAAGTGCCAATGTCAAATTTGGTCAATAAAAGCAATGACCAGCCAAAATTGGCGATCGCCGTTACTAGAGAAAGATTGCGTAATTGCTTCGAGCCAACTGTCGTGCCAAATAGTGCGACTATGACTGCTCCCGCGATCGGTAGCCAGATGAGGATACTAAGCATAATTTGTTAAAGAGATAGATATTAAATTTGTTCTATTTGAAGATAATTTGCCCTCATCCCCCTCTCCCAGAACGGGAGAAGGGGAGTAATTAAATTTCTTGTTCCCCTCTCCCTATTTGGGAGAGGGGTTAGGGTCTTGATAACTTCTGCAAATTATCTTCTAATTCAATCCATAAAAAGCCGCAAATCCAATTAAGATTAAGCCGACTACAATCGTCAAAACATACTGCTGCAAGCGACCTGTGACCGTGTATTTCAAGCTCTCACCACTAAAGATGGAGGCGAAGCCCACAAAATTAACGGAACCATCAACTAAATAACGATCAATCCAAGATAGAACCTTGGAACCACCGCCCACAAATAGAACCACCGTGTATTTATAGATTGCCTGCACGTAGAGATCGTAGGCTAGTAAGTCTTGAACTTCTTTCCATGCCCGCCTTGTGACTAGCGGTGGCATTGATACCGAGCTTCCCGATTCGTAAGGTTTGGCGTAAATATAAGCACCTAGTCCAAATCCTAATAATCCTGAAGCGACAAGTACCGCAGTTCCCCAGATATCGACTGTATCGAGGTCAATATCCACAAATTTCCATGATGGCAACAGGATCGGCACTAGCAAAGTAATGATCGTTAGGGTAACTAGCGGGATGGCTACTTGCCAGCCGACTTCAGGGGTGCGGCGGGTTTTGGGCTGGGGGGCACCCAAAAATACGAGGGCAAAGAGGCGCATTAAGCCAAAAGCAGTGACGCTGTTGACCAGTAAGGCGATCGCAATTAGCCAAGGATCACTATTCCAAAAAGTTTCTTGCCAACGCAGCATTGTCCAAAAGCCGCCAAAGGGAACCAGAGCCACTAAGCCGAGAGAACCGATCACAAAAGCAACTAAAGTCGCGGGCATACGGGTTTTGATCCCGCCCATTTCGGTGAGATCTTGAGTCATTGTGGTCATCATCACTGCGCCTGAACTCAAAAACAGCAAGGACTTGCTGATGCCATGACTAAATAAAATTCCTAGCGCTAGGTCAGACTGCTGCATTCCTACAGCGATAAATACTAAGCCCAGATAGGCGCTAGTGGAGTGAGACAAGGCGCGTTTCATATCGATTTGGGCGATCGCCACCAAAGAAGCACCGATCGCCGTGATCGCGCCTAAAATTACCGACACCTCTGACGCGCCAGGAAATAGGGACAGGACAGGTTGAAACTTAATCAACACATAGGCTCCTGCTCCTACCACCACCGAGTTTCGTAAAATCGAAGCGGGATTGGGACCTTCCATCGCTTCATCGAGCCAGAGGTGCAAGGGGAACTGAGCGCATTTACCAAGGGGGCCTGCAATCAGGGCTAGTCCTAATAATGTGCCAAATTGTTGATGTTCGGCAAAGTAGGCGATCGTTTCTGGAGCATCTGCCCATGTTTTGAGATCGGAAAAGTTGAGGCTATCGGTGAGGTTAGCAAGAGCTACCACTGCCATTAATAAAAATAAATCACCGACTCGCTTTGTCCAAAATGCATCTCTTGCCGCCGTCACTACTAGGGGCTGTGCATACCAAAAACCCACTAATAAGTATGTGGAAAGGGTCAGCATTTCTAACAAAGCGTAGCTAAAAAATAATGAATCACTAAACGCAATGCCTGTGATCGCTGCCTCAAAAAAGCCAATTAGCGCACAAAATCTGGCGATCGCCCAATCAGTCTCCAATGATCCTAGCCCGTAAACTTGGGAGATTAAGCTCATCGTGGCAATCAGCACCGATGCACCTGCGCTGATTGTGGAGATCTCCAAAGAACAGCCAATAGTCAAGTCAAGGGAATGGAACCAAGTAAACTCAAACTGCTGAGCAGGAGCGCCCCAAACGGATGTTAATAACCAACAGCTATGCACTAAAGCCAAGATGGTCATTAACATATTTAGGTATACGGCAGGGCGAGGTCCAGTACGCCGCACGATCCTCAGTGACCAAGGAAGTGTTAGCCCTGCGCCTATTAAGCCGTAGCAAGGAAGTAGCCAAGCTGTTTCTAGGATCATTGATTATTGTATAGAGTTTTTACTATGTTTATTTTAATATCTATTACGTATAGTAAGGGTATGCCGCTTTAAAATCTAGCTAAGTTATGGCAATTTTTATGGCTACGGTGATTAAAAACATTAAAGGCGGCACTTCGCGCCACCTTTAATGTTTTTAATCTTGCATTTTGCAGTAGCTCTGTAACTTTGTGAGGCGATCGCAGGATTGTTGATGTCTTTTTTGCCAAGTGTCAGGACTACGCGCAGTTTGCAGCATCGTCAGATCCACACCGAGCATTTTCAATTGTTTATCAATCTCTACCTGCACAGACAAATTGTGTGATGTTATTTCTAGGGCGGTATTTACAATTTGGGTTTGAAAAAAAGTTTGAATTTCTCCATGCGATCGCTGCCAATCCTTGACTAAATTTGGCGCATGGTTATGGCAGGGCGCGATCGCTGATTGTAATGACTGCAACCTTTGCGATAGCTCGCTGATCAGATTTGCGTAGTTTTCAGAAGAGTTCACAATATTTTTTAAGTAATTAGCTAGGCTTAATTAAAACCCCAAAGGTTGTTCCGCCCGCATAGCGGGCGGAACAACCTTTGGGTTTAGTTACTTAAAACCAGAATCGGCGCAAAGCACGGTAAATACGAAACTAAGCGCTAACTGTTAAGATGCAATTAGCAGTTATGGTGTTAAAACTTAGCAATCCCAATGACATTAACCTATGAAAAGACTCTAGCAGAAAAAGTTAGAGCAGACTTTGAGATTTTAAATCAAGAGATAAATGGTAAGCCTCTGATTTACTTTGACAATGCCGCAAGTTCCCAAAAGCCAAAATCTGTGATTGCTGCATGGAAATATTACTACGAGCATGACAATGCCAATGTGCATCGTGGCGCTCATACCCTCAGCGCCAGAGCGACAGATGCCTACGAAGGAGCGCGGGATAAAGTCGCCAAGTTTATCAATGCTCAGTCTTCTCAAGAAATCATCTATACCCGCAATGCTAGCGAAGCGATCAACCTCGTTGCTTACACTTGGGGCTGGGCAAATCTAAAGTCTGGAGATGAAATAATTCTTTCTGTAATGGAACATCACAGTAATATTGTGCCTTGGCAATTAATTTCCCAACGCACAGGCGCAGTTTTAAAGTTCCTCGAACCAACCGCCACAGGCGAGATTAGCCTAGAGCAGTTCAAATCTCTTTTGAACGATAAAACTAAACTCGTTTCCATTGTTCATGTTTCTAATACCCTTGGCTGTGTCAGTCCTGTGGAAGAGATGATTCCCCTCGCCCATGCACAGGGCGCGAAGGTACTGCTAGATGCTTGCCAAAGTGTTCCGCATATGCCGATTGATGTGCAAGCGCTTGACTGCGATTGGTTAGTGGCTTCGGGACATAAGATGTGTGCGCCCACTGGAATTGGATTTCTCTATGGTAAGCGCGATTTATTGTTAGAGATGCCTCCATTTATGGGTGGTGGCGAAATGATTGCCGATGTCTATTTGCAAAGTTCTACCTATGCCGATTTACCGCACAAGTTTGAAGCGGGTACTCCTGCCATTGGCGAAGCGATCGCCCTTGGTGCGGCGGTGGATTATTTAATGGCGATCGGTATGGATAAGATTCATGCTTACGAGCAAGAACTAATCGAATACATGATGGATCAGCTTGATCAAATTCCTGATATTCAAGTTTATGGACCCAGACATCACCGCGCTGGGCTAGCCGCCTTCACGATCGCCCACGGTATTCATGCCAATGATCTTTCGGCGATGCTCGATCAAGATGGCATCGCTATCCGTTCAGGACATCATTGCACTCAGCCCCTACATCGCTTTTTAGGAATTAGCGGCACGGCAAGGGCAAGTGTCTATTTCTACAACACCAAAGCCGAAATCGATACCTTTGTCGCTTCTCTTAAAGATGCGATCGCCTTCTTCAAAAATGTCATGGCTTAGCGATTACAAAACCCAAACCAAGAATAATTTTGAGAGCGTTGCTTCGCAACGCTCTCAAAATTATTCTTGGTTCTTTAGTATCAGCAAAACCGAAAAAGTTGTTCCGCCCGCTACGCGGGCGGAACAACTTTTGGTTTTAATATTTGGGAACCGTTGGATCGACCAGATCGCTCCATGCATTAATGCCGCCTTGAACATTGATCCCGTCAACGCCCGCTTGCTTTAAAATGCCCAGCGCCTTCAGCGATCGCCCACCCATCTTGCAATGGACAATTAACTTCTTATCTCCAAGCAGAGACTTGACCTTATCCACACCATTACCATTCTCAATGTCTGGCAATGGCACAAGAACCGTATTGGGAATTTTGCCAATTTCCCATTCATTAGGATTTCGGACATCGACGATTACATAATCTGACGCACCCGCATCAATGATCTCTTTGAGTTCCGTAACCGTCATTTCAGGAATTGATTGTTGCGTTTCCATTTCAGTTTGTTTTTGTTGAGTGATACCGCAGAACATTTGATAGTCAATCAATTGCTCGATGACAGGACGGACTGGGTTAGGGCGAAGCTTCAGTTCGCGGAAAGTCATTTTTAAGGCATCGTAAAGTAATAAGCGACCACTTAGCGTATTTCCTTGACCAAGGATAATCTTGACCGTCTCCGTTGCTTGGATCACGCCAATAATTCCTGGCAAAATCCCCAGTACGCCGCCCTCAGCGCAGGAAGGAACTAGCCCTGGAGGTGGTGGCTCTGGATAGAGATCGCGATAATTGGGACCACCTTCATAGTTAAAGACCGTCGCCTGTCCTTCAAATCGGAAAATCGAACCATAGACATTGGGCTTGTCTAGCAACACGCAAGCATCATTGACTAGGTAGCGGGTGGGGAAATTATCCGTGCCATCGACAACGATATCGTAGGGAGCCACGATTTCGAGAGCATTGGTCGAAGACAGGTGGGTGTTATAGAGGTCAATCTGGCAATAGGGATTGATTTCCAAGATCCTTGCCTTAGCGGATTCGATCTTGGGTGTACCGACCGAGCTAGTGCTGTGGATGACTTGACGCTGAAGATTGGATGTATCGACTACATCAAAGTCAACAATACCGATGCGTCCCACACCTGCGGCGGCGAGATATAACAACAAAGGCGAACCTAAGCCTCCCGTACCGATACACAGTACGCTTGCGGCTTTGAGTCGCTTTTGTCCATCTACACCAACCTCAGGCAAAATCAGGTGACGCGAATAGCGTTCGTAATCGTCTTGAGTAAGTTGAATCGAGTTGGGATCTGGGTTGAGCATGATTAAATTAATCGCACTTAGATGGCAAAGGTGATCGCATCTAGGCATAAACTAAAAGCCCTAGGTCGTGCCGCCCGCTACATGGGCGGCACGACCTTTTTGGTTTTTAGTGTGCCTAGCTACCTATAGCTGGCGTTAGTTTTGTTAGCACATAAAGCCCAAATACTAGTGGCGGCGCAAAGCACCACTCAGTTTTTTTGACTTGTTCTAAGGCAATGGACTACAGCTACGCTTTGCTAATTTGGCGTATATTGGTTTTTCTATTGTAGATTGCTAGTTTACTCTTTACAGTGCTTTGCGCTCAAACTCGAACCAAGAATAATTTTGAAAGCATTGCTTCGCAGCGCTTTCAAAATTATTCTTGCGAGCAACTACTGCAAGTAACTCAACACAAAGCCCCAAGGTGGTTCCGCCCGCTACGCGGGCGGGAACCACCTTGGGGCTTTGTGCATTGCGGCTCCGCCGCGATGCACAAAGCGATGTAATGCAATGTTGTATGTTTGTTGCAATTAGCTTAAATGTAGTCAGCAGCTTGGCATAATCAAAAAATCAATTTTGAAATTTTCAGCGCCCTAGGCGCTGAAAATTTCAAAATCAGTTTCATAATGATAACTGCTAAAACTGGATACATCAGGATTAGTAGCGCAAAGCATTGCTAATCCTTGAAAAACTATACGGCGGACTAAAATTTACACCAGAAATTATGGATACCCCCTACATTTATTACATTCCTATCTATCCCGACGATGATAACTGCGAAACTCTCATGCACCTGTTCATCGGACCACCAGGCTTAGATGATGCCATCTTAAACTTACTAGAAACCCTTGACGATCGCGAACATTCAGGTGAAGGGGTCGATTATGTCCACGAGCTTGAGGATAAATTTAACTTAAAGCGAGTTTCAGTGAGATTCTTGCCGCGAAAACGCGATCGCTCTGGACCAATCATGACTTAGATCCTCTAGCGCTTTGCACTCTAACAGCAACAACAACGCTTTGCGATGCCATTGCTGTTAGAGCGACTTTGAACCCAGATGCCACAATATCTGTAATTTGAGATAACTGCCATGACTTTTCCCTCCCACGCAGCGGTGACTGCAAAAGAACTACTTGAACGCTATACCAATGGCGATCGCAGCTTTGAGCAGACCCGTCTCAACGATGGTGATTTGCAAGGAACCTGTTTGCATGGCGCAAATTTAAGTGAATCAATTTTAATTCATGTCAATCTTAGCGGCGCTGATCTGCGGGGTGCCGACTTGGGGTGGGCAGATCTGAGTCGCGCCAATCTAGAAAAAGCTGATCTGCGTGGGGCTATTTTGACTAGAGCCGATCTCAGCCGTGCTAATCTCACTGGTGCAAATTTGTTTCACGCCGACCTGAGCTTAGCCAAGTTAGATCACGCAAAACTAGCTGGCGCAACAATGCCTGATGGCACAGTTCATGAGTAATACCAAGTAAAGAGTCGCTGCGCATACAGTGCTTGGTGATAATAAAATTAGGCGTTGCACAATAAAGTATGAGTTCAAGCAAGAGAGATGAAATGTCCAAAGTGCGGGTCAGAACACATACGCAAGAATGGAGTTAAGCAAAATCATACTCCCTTCCCGCTATAAAATTAGACATTAAAACCAAGGATTATCGTTGCGGCGCGAAGCGCCGCAACGTCTAATTTCTCGCTGGGAAGGGAGTAGCAAGACATACATGACTCGAGTTGAAGGTGAAAACTCTCGGCTACGTCACTATCTGGCGAGACTGCACCGTAAAACCTCCTGTTATTCCAAGTCTTTGGATATGTTGCGTTACTCTGTGCGATTGCTGATTCACTATCTTCATGACCCTTCTGTCCTTTCCTCTATCTAATTCATACTTTGTCCTGCAACGACCCATTTTCCTTATTTGTTTTTAGGTTTTGTGCAGGGCGATCGCGTTCTTAATACGCTGAATCACAAAAGACTTATCGAGATAGGAAAGTAAACTCCCCGCTTTGGGGCCTCGCTCTTTATTTAAGAAGGTGTAATAAACGGCAGCAAAGGCGCTCTTTTGCGAAACATCAATTTGCTTGGAAGTGCTAAATAGCAAAGTTTGCAATTCTTCGCCTTCCCAGTTCAGATCACCCGCCAGATTCACCGCCAAAGTTTCTAGATAAGTCACCTGCTCCGCCGTGAGGTTATTTGCCTTGTCTGGCATAGAGTCCAGATACAGTACTAGCTTCTCCTCTTCATCGGCATAGTCCTGTAGCCACTTCTTGCCGACCCTAATCCGATCGCGGACTACTTTCCAATCGCGATCGCTCAATGGGTTAGCACTTCTCGCCGCAATCTCAGTTTCCAGATCAAGGTGAGGGATTTGCAGCAGCGAAATTAGAGTGCTGAAATCAAAAGCTTGATAGCCTTCAACCTTTTCTTCGGTATTTAGTTGCGAATAAATTAGAGGAACTAGTTCTTCAAGAGCTTTCTCATCTTTGACCGTATCTGCTTGATATTTATCGATCAAGGTATCGTAGTCACGGAAGAGGCGAGTCACCGTCTCGTAATTGGGTGAGAAATTAATCACACTGCGGGGCTGAGTTCGCAACATCAAGAAGCGTAATAATTCAGGAGGCAACAGATCGGCGATCTCTTTAGCACTTGAGCCAACTCCCTTAGAAGAACTCATCTTAGTTCCATTTACCAAAATAAATTCGTAGGGCGCATGGGTAGGTGGATTTTTCTTTAGAATCTTGCGACAAATGGAATTGGCAACATCACGGGAGCCGCCCTTTTGAGAATGATCTTTGCCAGCCAGTTCAATCGATACGCCGACAACTTCCCACTTAGCCACCCATTCCACTTTCCAAGGCAACTTACCATTGCCATCAAAGGGTGACATCCAACCTGAATGTCCACAACCTTCTACATAGTTCATCGCTTTAGGCTGACAGGTATAAAAAACCTTGCCATCTTGGTAATCGGTGACAACGGTAGTGGCGATCTTGCCGCAGTTTTCGCAAATGGTCTGAAAGGGTCGCCAATTATCAGGGCGATCGGCTTTGCTAACTTCCTTATAGGACTCACGAACGAGGTGAGCGTTATTCAAAAACAAATCAATATAAGGATTCATCTTACCTGAACGATAGAGATCGCGCAGGTAATAAATTTCAGGACGCACACCCAAATGCTCAAATACTTCTAGAAACTCGCCCATGAAGTATTTGGCATAGTCGGTGGCTGAGTCTTCAGGAGACGGCACGTTGCAGAGGGGCTGCCCTAAGTAGGGAGCAAACTTGGCTTGATCTAAATAATGCGGTACGGTGTCCAGCGCATCGTAATCATCGACACCATAGGTAAAAGTGACGGGTTTTCCCGCGTGTTTGAGGGCGCGATAAATGGCATCGTGAATCACAACCCCGCGCAATGAGCCGACATGGACGCGCCCAGAGGGGGTTTTGGAATCGTTAACTATAATGCGATCGCCGCTTGCATCTGCTGCAAATTTATCCGCCCAAAACATAGTGGTTTATCCGAAAGTCTTTCAAAGGTGAAACTTGGCTTGCGCCTTGTCTACCTAGTCTAATACGAATCCAGTTATAGCAAGTAAAGAAATGGCGTAGCCATTTCTTTACTTGCTATAACAAGGGCGCGGCTTAGCCGCACCCTTGTTGTTTATTTATTCCAATTACCATTTGGTGCATCGCCAGCTTCTGGCATATCCACGATTGACTTTAAACCTTCCAAGGTCGAAGGTAGTGATCGCGGATCCATAAACATGACTTTGCTGCTGTCACTAGAGCCAACAGTGGTTGCCATCGAGATATAGCTCTGAGCTAGCAAAAATTGCAAAGCATCTTGAGCTTGCGGATTGCCCTTCATCGATTGCAGTAGTACCTGCATCGCCTGAGCCGTACCCTGCGCCTTTAGTACCTGTTCTTGACGCTCCGCCTCAGCCCGTAAAATCCGTGATTGTTTTTGACCTTCCGCTTCCAAAATCGCCGCCTTTTGCGAAGCTTCTGCGTCTAACAATTGCGAATCTGCCAAGCCCCTAGCTTTGTTAATGGCGGCTTCGCGTTCACCTTCAGAAGTAAGAATTGCGGCTCGTTTGCGGCGTTCGGCTGTCATTTGCAACTCCATCGACTCCTGCACCGCCTTAGCTGGCAAGATATCGCGCAGTTCTACTCTAGTTACCTTAACACCCCAAGGATCAGTCGCTTCGTCAAGGTCTTGCAACAGGATCTCATTGATTTTATTGCGGGCGGTGAAAGTTTCGTCTAGTTCTAGGTTGCCAAGCTCAGCACGAATCTGCGTCAAGATAATATTTGTCATCGCTTGGCGCAAGTTATCAACGCGATAAAATGCTTTTTCCATATCAACGATGCGCCAGTACACTACCGCATCCGCCGTAATCGATACGTTGTCACGGGTGATGCATTGCTGCGGTTCAATATCTAGAACCTGTTCTTTAATCGAGCCTCGATAGGAGACGCTATCAATGAAAGGAACAATAAAGTGCGGACCCGCAGGTAACTTGCGTTTGTACTTACCAAAGGAGGCGACTAATGCTTCTTCGCCTTGGTTGATGATCTTAAATGACGAGCTTCCAAAGCTAAAAAGTACACTCGCGCCGATCGCAAAGCTAATCAGTATATCCATAAGGTTTTTCCAATGTGGTTTGAAACCAAGTAAATAATACCGCGATCGATCTACACGAGGCGATTGCTAGTATCTTAAAACCTTATATTTTGGGGCTAAGAACTATATCCAATAAATTATGGTTAGCTAGAATGCAATAAATGTGTCTATTCCCTTTTAGTCGGTATGAAATGGGCAAATAAAATCTATGCCACATATGCTGATTTGTGATTTATCTTAATTGATCTAAATATCTATCTAACATTTTCTAAAAAACAATTTTAATGTTTTATTGGTAAATATCTTCTGCTTCATCACAATAAAGAATACAACCTAAATAAATTAGTTACTTCAGGTCGCTTGCCAGTCTTTGTTGTTAGCCCTGAAAGATTTGGATCTTGCTGAGAGGGCTGGATCATAGGGGTTGTTTTTCACAAAATGTTTACTGCCTTAATATTATGATGCGGCGATCGCCCTCGCAAATTTTGACCAGCATAGTTTTTCGCCGTAGAAGTCATAGCCTTAAAACCTCTAGAAACTTGGATTGATTTTACTATGCTTCGATTCCCAATGATGACAAGTGATCGCGTAATTTTTGAGCCTCTATCTCAAAAATTACGCTGGGTATTTTGCCTGTTTCCCAAATTTTGTAATTGTCATAGGGCTGTTGGGGAATATCAAAAATCACCATCACATCGGGTGCAACCCGCAATCTCGGAAAACCCTGTGCGTAATATAAAAATTGATCAGCAAGCACAACAGGCGATCGCTCTGCAAGCTTTTCGGCTAAATAATTTCGTAAAACATCCACCGTTGCAATGATTGCATCAGCATGAACAGAAGTTTCTGCCAAGGGTTCACCATCCTCAGAAGGATAAAATATTTCTTTTTGAACTTCTTGAATTTGTTGAACAGACTCAAGCTCAGGGGCAATAATTGGTGTCATGGCTCAAGCAATGCGATCGCATCGTCAGTAAGGGACTGTAAGGCATAGCTGATATGGGCGGCACGCTGCTCATATCAGCTATATCAAACTTAGGCATTTAGCCACATTTGCAAATTTAGCTCTTGATTTGGTGATGCGTTGGCTATTTGGACTAGCTCAAAATGATTGTTGATCGGTTCTTGTAAAGTAACTTTGACCGTCTTCAATAAATCTTGATGAAAAATAGTAACGGTGATTGCTTCTTGGGCGGCAAAGTCTCGTAACCTCTCATGAAAGTTCTCCGCCGTAACGCGAATTTCATCGATCGCCAGTAACAAGTCACCTGCACTAATTCCCGCTTTTTGAGCAGGTGAACCGACTTCCACTTTCTCAATTTCCGCGATCGCGCTTTTTGCTTTGAGAGTCATGCCGATAAATGGAAAATCTTGGCGGCTATGGTGTAGCTCCAGACCGAAAGGCTCAAGGTAATAGTTGTAATCTAGCTCTCTGGTTCCATAGAGATAATCTTTCCAGAAGCTAGACAAATCTAAGCCTGCGACACTCTCAATTACTTGATGAAGTTCTGCTTCTTCAAAGCCAATTTCAGTTTTGCCAAAGCGTTCCCACATGACCTGCATTACTCGATCTAGCGATCGCAGGTTATTGGTTTTATGGCGAATCAATAAGTCCAATAGCATCGATACCATTTCGCCTTTGAGATAGTAAGAAATCTGGCTATTATGGGTATTTGCATCAGGACGATAGAGCTTGATCCATGTGTCAAAACTGGAATCGTAGAGAGACTGCACATTGCGCCCAAAGGTGGTTTGCAGTCGGGTAATGCTCTTGCTCACCAGTTTCAAATAATGCTTAGCATCGTATAGCTTTGCCCTAAGTGGAAAGAGTTGATCGTAATAGCTGGTGGTTCCTTCGCTAAACCAAAGGGAACCTGTGTAATTTTCTTGATCGTAGTCAAATTTTTCCAGTGCCTTGGGACGAATCCGTTTCACATTCCAAGTATGGAAAAATTCATGGGCGACCAGATTCATAAATTGCAAATAGCTCTCTTCTTTTCTAAATCCAAGGCGATTGTAGAAGAGTACCGTGCAGTCTTTATGCTCTAGTCCGCCATATCCATTGCCAGCATGGAGAATGAAGTCATAGCGATCGTAGGGCAGTCCGCCAAACATTTCCGATTCCACTGCCACGATCGCGGCTGTATCCTTAACCACTCGCTGCATATCTGCATTGTGCCGTCCCCACACAATTAGGCGATGCTTCTTGTCTAGCACTTCAAATTCATAGCGTTCTTGCAATCCGATTTCTAAGGGGCTATCAACTAGAGTGTCAAAGTCCTTGGCATAAAAGGTATGAGAACTATTGGGAACCTTCGGCAGAGCCGTGGCGACTTGCCAGTTTTCCCTAAGATTGACCACTTCAATTGTGTAGGGTTGAAGTGCCTCTTGAGTGGCAACTTCCATAAATACGGCTGCGCCTGTCAAAAAAGCATGGGTGCTATCGATGTGATTTGTCCGCACGGTTAGCTCATTGCCAAAAACACGATAGCGAATAGTGAAGTTAGGGGACTGATTTTGACATTTGATTTGCCAGTGATTTTTACTAATTTTTTGCCATTTTAGTAACTCTCCCGAATCATCAAGAGCTGTAAATTCCTGTACGTTTTTGGCATATTCCCTAACCAAATAAGATCCTGGTGTCCATACTGGCAGCTTCAAGTCGAGGGTGTCATTTTGCCAATTGGCGATCGCTAGTTCAACTTCTAGCAAATGATTTTCTGGTTCGGGAATGCTCAAGCGATAGGTAATTTGCGGTGACTTGTTCATTATTATTTATTATTATTTTGAATTTGGCTATTTATATAGAGTAACTCCCAAAAGTGAGTGGCGGCGATTCTCCACCAAAGCACGGCGAAGCCGCGCTTTGAAAAACCTCTCTGGGGTGCAAGTAAGCGCTTCGTGCTGTAACCAAACTGGCGATCGCGACATTGGTATAAAATCTAATTAACAAAAGTTAACCAAACTTGATCTAGATTCTAGATCGCTATTCAATCACTATGGAATTGCCAGTTTTTTTATCACAAGTTGCGCCATCACAAATATTGTTGTATGGAATTGCGATCGCCGCAGGACTGATTTACTTACCTTACATGGTGGTTGCTTATGCAAGGGTGAGCATTGGCATAGATATGAATGCACCGCGAGCGATGTTTGATCGGTTGCCCAACTATGCCAAGAGAGCCACTTGGGCGCACCAAAATTCCTTTGAAGTATTTGCCTTATTTGTCGCCGCCGCTTTGACTACTTATGTCAGCAATTCTGCTTCCGATAAAACTTCTTTGTATGTGCTTGTTTTTTTAGCTGCTAGATTATTGTTCAGCTTATTTTATATTGTGAATTTGCCTTGGTTGCGATCGCCGATGTGGGCGGTCAGCATGACTTGTATCGGCAGCCTGTTCACAGCCAGCCTCCTTTAATGCCAAACCAAAAAACACTGATTCGCCCGCGAAGCGGGCGAATCAGTGTTTTTTGGGTTAGCCGCGCTACCAAGCATCGGGCATGATTGCATCTTGAAAATTTGTAGTTTCCATGTTGGCTCCAGTAAAGTTGACTTTACTGAGATTTGCCTTAGTGAACTCGGCTCGACTGAGATCGGCGCGGCTCAAGTCCGCCCCAATAAAATAGGCTTCACTGCAATTAGAACCTCGCAAATCTGCACTAATTAGATCACAACTGCTGAGATTGGCTCGATACAGATTTGCCCCAATTAAATTGGCTCGGCATAGATTGGATTCACTGAGATCCGCGTCCACCAGAGTCGCGCCAATCAAGTCTGTACCGACCAAGGTGGATACATTTAGGTTGCTGTGGGATAAGTCCGCCTCGCTCAAATTAGCGCGACTAAAATCAGTACCCGCCAGCGTTGCCTGTTTCAAGTCAGCCCGACTCAAATTTGCACCGATCAAAATTGCTCCTACCATCCGCGCTTCGCTCAGGCTGGACATATTTAACTTGGCTCTGGATAGGTCTGCATGGTCTAATTTGGCGAGACGCAAGTTTGCGCCGCGCAGGTCAGCACCACTCAAATTTGCTTGCGTCAGATTTGCCTCACTCAGACTAGTCATGCTGAGGTGCGCCGAACTTAAATTTGATCGGCTCAGATCCACTCCTCGCATACTCGCCATGCTCAAGTCAGTGCCGCGTAAACTTGCGCCTATGAGACTTACATCATAAAGTTTTGCTCCCCGTAAATTGATCATACTAAAGTCAATTCCCGCTAGATCTAAACTCTCAAGCTGAATTTCGCTCAGATCGATTGCCCGTTGATCTGGTTGGCTCTCTCTCCACTTATTCCAAGCATTTACACCTTGTTCAAGCAGTTTTCGATAATTATTAGTTGTCACATTCATAACTAATTTTGGATGTGTCTACTTTACTTGCAAAGTTCTACAATATCAAAGCTTAACTAAGAAAGCGATGAATGATGATGCCGCGAAAAAGGTTTGTTCCGCCCGCTACGCGGGCGGAACAAACTCTAGTTTCCAGCTACTTACTTCCAAAAAAATTTATTTAGAGAAAATAATTTGTGGCAGCAATTAGGAAAAATAGCGTTCAGTCAAAATTAAATGCAACCAAGCCCAAGATTGTCTTGACGGGTGGGGGGACTGCGGGTCATGTTAGTCCAAATATTGCCCTATTACCTAGTTTGGAAGCGGATGGATGGGAGATTGTTTACATCGGTTCTAAAAATGGAATTGAAAAGAAATTAGTCGCTGAAGTTGGACTCTCCTATTACGGAATCTCATCGGGAAAGTTGCGCCGTTACTTTTCTTGGGAGAACTTTATCGATCCGTTTAAGGTGATTAAGGGTGTATTTGATGCTTATTTCGCGATCGCCAAGATCAAACCCCAAGTTGTATTTTCTAAAGGCGGGTTTGTGACTGTGCCTGTGATTTTGGCGAGTTGGTTGCATCGAGTGCCGATGATTATCCATGAATCAGACTTTTCTTCGGGGCTGGCGAACCGTTTATCGATTCCTTTTGCCAATAAAGTTTGTGTTACCTTTCCCGAAACAGTTAAGAACTTAGCCAAATATGCTGCCAAAGTAATCCATACAGGTTTGCCAATCCGTCCTGAAATTTTGGAGGGTGTGGCAAGTCGAGGGCGAGAATTGTGCGGGTTTACGGCGGATTTACCAGTTTTATTTGTGGTGGGCGGCAGTACTGGCTCGGCAAAGATTAATCAGGCAATTCGGACAAATTTAGATAAGATTACGACTAAATATCAGGTGGTTCATGCTTGCGGTAAAGGCAATCTGGACGACAGCCTCAGTGGACATCCCCACTATCGGCAGTTTGAATATTTGGGTAAAGAACTAGCCGATATTTTGGCGATCGCCGATCTAGTGGTTTCGAGATCGGGCGCTAATGCTGTTTTTGAGTTTCTGACACTCCGCAAGCCAAATTTGTTAATCCCTCTCTCCAAAGCCTCAAGTCGCGGGGATCAGATCCTCAATGCTCAGTCTTTTGCAGCGCGGGGATATAGTGCTGTGCTGCTTGAAGAAAATTTAACCAGTGAGAGTTTGCTCGCCGCGATCGCAGACTTAGACACGCGGCGTGATGAATTTATTCAGAATATGCAACAAAGCCAAGATACAAAGGCGATCGCCCAAATTGTCAGCTTGATCGCTGGGTTTTCAAATAGATAAATGGCTACGCCATTTATCTATTTAGCAATGGCGCGGCTGCGCCGCGCCATTGCTAATCTATTTAAAGTAGCAAAGTTTAGATAGAGCTTTTTTTAAAAGTGATTGATAGGTTTGGTCATCGACTTCGTAAGCGCCAAATCTTTCTAAGTGGGGATTCATTAATTGTGCGTCAAATAAACCATAGCCCCGCGATCGCAAATGTTCCACTAGCTTTACCATCGCCACTTTGGAGCTTTCAGGAACTCGAAAAAACATTGACTCGCCAATAAACAAGCCCTGAATCGTAATCCCCAAGATCCCGCCTGCGAGCTTGCCCTCAAACCAAGTCTCAAAGCTATGCGCCCATCCTGCCCTATGTAAATCTGTGTAGAGCGATCGCAAATCCCGCGAGATCCAAGTTGTCTCGCGATCGGCACAGCCACTAACTACTTCTTCAAAGGCGCTATCGATTTTGACTTCAAAGCGATTTTGGTTGATGGCGCGGCGCAATGACTTGGGATAACGAAAGCGTTCATCGAGGGGAATCAAGGTGCGAGCATTAGAGTAATACCACTCAATCGGCTGCCCATCACCATCTGACATCAAGAAGTAGCCTTGAGCGTAGCCATCGATTATGTCGTTGATGTTAAACCTTTTCACAAAAAACCTGCAAATGCGGATATGGCTAAAACTATACGCTAAAGGATTAGAGGTGCGCCGCTTCGCGCCACACCTCTAATCCTTTAGCGCTAAGAAACGCTTTCAACTAAGTAGCTCGGTGTAATTGTTCCGCCCGCGTAGCGGGCGGAACTTTGCTTGTGCTTAACTGCTTTAGAACTTACGCAAAGTAAAATTTACCCTCATCCCCCAACCTCTTCTCCCGCAGGAGAAGGGGCGTAAAATTCTAATTTTTTCTTGTTCTCCTCTCCTGCGGGAGAGGGGCTAGGGGTGAGGGCTTAATCTATTTCTGCGTAAGTTCTCTACTTAAAAGAGAGTGGCAGCGCAAAGCGCTGCCACTCTCTTTTAGTTGAAAATTTGCTTTAGGGCGGAGTCAATATCAGGATATTTGAACTGAAACTGATTTAGCTCGGCTTTTTTGGGCAGTACTTTCTGTCCATCGAGTAAAACCGTTGCGCCTTCTCCAAATACCAAGATCAAGGCGGCGGCGGGGACTGGCAAAAAGGCAGGACGATTAATCGCCTTTGCAAAGGCAACTGTAAATTTTTCATTGGTGACAGGCTGGGGAGCGGTGCCATTGAGCGCATCGGCAATTTGTGGATTAACGATCGCCTCAATAATCAAGTTCACCAGATCATCGCGATGAATCCATGAAAACCATTGCTTGCCACTGCCAATCTTGCCGCCGCCGCCCACCTGAAAAATTGGCAACATCTTACCTATCGCCCCACCCATACCCAAAACAATTCCTGTCCGCAGCTTGACTAAGCGCACGCCCAAGTCCTTGACCGCATCCGCCTCGGCTTCCCAGTCTTGGCAGATCTTGGCAAGAAAGTCATTGCCCACATAGCTATATTCATCAAAAGACTTATCGAGACTTGTGCCGTAATAGCCGATCGCCGAGGCACTGATCAACACCTGCGGCTTAATCTCGGCGATCGCGATCGCCTTAACTAAGACATTTGTGGTTAAAATACGACTATCTCGAATCTGTTTTTTTCGGGCTTCTGTCCACCGAACACCCGCAAGAGGTTCCCCCGCCAGATTAATCACCGCATCACATCCCGAAATTACCTTGCCCCATTCGCCCAATTCAAATGGATCGTAACTAATTACTTCTACGGGAGAAGTCGCCTTCGCAAATTGACGGATCGCCTTGTCAGGGTTACGCGCCAATACAATGACGCGATCGCCTCTTTTTTGCAATTGCTCCACTAATTTTGTCCCAACAAAACCTGTAGCACCAGTCACAATAATTTTCATAATTATATTTTGCTTAAATCACTTATCTCTTAGGCAGATGCCGCAATTTCCATTATGAAACTGATTTAGCTATTTCCAACGCCCAAGGCGTTGGAAATAGCTAAACCCAGAGATTGTTCCGCCCGCTACGCGGGCGGAACAATCTCTGGGTTTTCAAGCAAAGAAATGGCTGCGCCATTTCTTTGCTTGAAAACAAGAAGCAGTAATTTTTAGATCAATCAACTATGCTCAATGCGAAAACCAGTTCGCCATCACCACCATGAATCGCCCTCAAAAGATCAAGTTGCTAATTGTTGATGATGAAGTTGATAACCGCGAATTACTTCAGCGCATCTTCCATCAAAAATATCAAGTTTTGCAAGCCAAAAATGGATTTGAGGCGCTGATCATTCTGGAGCAAGAAGCGGATATTGGGGTGATTATCTCTGATCAACGGATGCCGATGATGACTGGTACAGAGTTACTCAGTCAAGTTGCCGAATCCTATCCTGATACTTTGAGAATTATCTTAACGGCATATACTAATGTTTCTGATCTAGTCGAAGCGATTAACCAATCGCAGGTCTTTAAGTTTATTACCAAGCCCTATGAGGTGGAAGACCTCAAGCGTGTAGTCGCCCAAGCCGCAGAAATTCATCAGATCCTAAAGTTAAGAACCTCCAAGCTGCGTAACGATCTCGAAAGTGCAGAGGCAAAATATCGGATTATTTTTGAAAATGCTGTCGAAGGCATCTTTCGGACAACCCTAGATGGGCGCTACACAATCGCCAATCCCATGCTAGCCAAGATCTACGGATTTCCTTCCGCCGAATCCTTAATTCATGACGTGACCAATATTGCTAGCCAGATCTATGTAAATGCCTCGCGCCGTCAAGAATTTATCGACGTTTTGCAAAATCAAGATACGATCACCAACTTTGAGTCGCAAGCCTATCGCTGCGATGGCACAAAAATCTGGATCTCCGAAAATGTCCGCGCTGTCCGTAATCCGCAAGGAACTCTAGTCGGTTTTGAAGGCACTGTCCAAGACATTTCGCAGCGCAAACGGGCGGAAGAAGAGTCGCAACTATTGCAGTCCTTGACCCTAGACATCAGCGCGGCGAATGACTTTCAGTCAGCCTTAGAAATCGCCCTCAGCAAAATCTGTCAGTTTACAGGCTGGGAATATGGAGAAGCTTGGATACCGACAGAAGACAATACAACGCTGGTATGCAGCCCTGCTTGGTATAGCAGTATTGATGGACTAGAAAACTTTCGCAATATTAGTGAAAAAATTTCCTTTGCCACAGGGCTGGGCTTCCCTGGACGAGTCTGGGAACGGCAAAAGCCTGAGTGGATCTGGGACTTCAGCATCGAGTCGGAGGCAAACTTTTTGCGTAAATATGCCGCCCTCGACTGTGGGCTGAAGTCAGGTTTGGCAATTCCTGTCAGCGATGAATCGAGCGTGGTGGCGATCGTCCTGTTTTTTACCCAATCTCCCAATGATGGCGATCAGCATTTGGTGGGACTGATCAACGCGATCGCCAAGCAATTGGGATCACTGATGCGGCGTAAACATGACGAAGAAGCTCTGCGTACCATGAATGAAGAACTCGCCCTTGCCCGCGATCGCGCCCTAGAAGCTAGCCGTACCAAAAGCACCTTTGTGGCAAATATGAGCCATGAACTCCGCACCCCCCTCAATGCGATCATTGGCTATAGCGAAATGTTGCAAGAAGATGCGGCTCTATTGGGTCTGGAGGATTTTGAAGCAGACCTCCAAAAGATTTATCGCTCTGGTCATCATCTGCTGGCTTTAATCAATGACATTCTCGATATGACCAAAATCGAAGCGGGTAAATTGGAGATTTACTTCGATGATTTTGATGTGTGGGGACTGGTGCATGAAGTTAGTAGTACGATTCAGCCGCTATTAATCAAAAACAATAATCAGCTAGATGTCAGTTGTGACCAAGAGCTTGGCTATATTCGAGCCGATATGACTCGCCTGCGTCAAGTTCTGCTAAACGTATTGAGCAATGCCTGCAAATTTACCAAATCGGGAAAAATCACCGTCAAAGTTAGCCGTAGCTTTTCGGCACAGGGAGAAGTTCTGGTCTTTTTGATCAATGACACAGGGATCGGGATTAGCTCCGAAAATCTCCAAAATCTATTTCAACCCTTTACCCAAGCCGATAATTCCACGACTCGCCAATATGGCGGCACAGGGCTAGGACTAGCGATTAGCCAGCGCCTCTGTCAAATGATGGGCGGCAATATATTTGTGAGCAGTGAGCTAGGGATGGGTTCCACCTTTAGGATCTGTCTGCCCGCCAACTGCGAACTTGCCAGCAAGACTGCCCAAGTCATCAATTATAAAAATCTGACCGAACAGAACTATCAAAATCATCAAAGTTTTAGTAATAGGACTTACGCAAAGAGAAAAAATGATGCGAAAATGAAGAAAGATTTGAGTAAAAGCAATGGTAAAAAAGTTTACTACGCTAGATTATTGCCAG
>MNZA01000095.1 GCA_001873375.1 Oscillatoriales cyanobacterium CG2_30_44_21 | reverse complement strand
GATGTACAAAAGTTTCTCTGGGTTATCAGTAAGCGCAAAGCGCTGTAGGAATTTAAAACTTCTGGCTAAAGGAATAGGAAGCACAAATTGCGAGATATTTGTCACTACTTGCATCACTTTTTTTGAGAAAACCCTGCGAGTCGTTTCGCAACTCTTACAACATTCTCATACAATATATGAAGATATGTAAAAATTGTTATAAAACTGGTTTATTCGCATGAGCCTTCCAACTACTTCTGTCACCGAACTTTTTGCACCAGTCAAAGATGACTTGCGTACGCTCACGGATAATTTGAAGCAGTTGGTTGGGGCAAGACATCCAATTCTTTATGCGGCGGCGGAGCATCTTTTTGAAGCAAAGGGTAAGAGTATGCGTCCCGCCTTGGTCTTGCTAGTATCTCGTGCCACGATGAGCGATCGCGACATTACCACTCGCCATCGTCGCCTTGCCGAAATCACCGAAATGATCCATACGGCGAGCCTAGTCCATGATGATGTGATCGATTCGGCGGAAGTGCGGCGCGGTATACCCACTGTGAATAGTAATTTTGGCAACCGCATCGCCGTACTAGCTGGAGATTTTCTATTCGCTCAAGCTTCTTGGTACTTAGCCAATTTAGATGATTTAGAAGTTGTGAAGCTCCTGTCAAAGGTGATTACCGATTTCGCTGAGGGTGAAATTCGACAAGGCTTGACTTCTTTTGACAGCAGCTTGACCTTTGAGGATTATTTAGAAAAAAGCTTTTACAAAACTGCGTCTTTGATGGCGGGCAGTGCTAAGGCGGCGGGAGTACTCAGTGGCGTGAGTCAGGTACAGGCTGAGCAATTATTTAATTTTGGTAAGCATTTCGGCATTGCCTTTCAGGTGGTTGACGATATTCTCGATTTCACAAGTTCGACAGAAACCTTGGGCAAGCCCGCAGGCTCTGATCTGAAGCAAGGCAATATTACCGCGCCAGTTTTGTATGCTTTGGAAGAATATCCCCAATTGCGCGGCTTAATCGATCGCGAACTCAGTGAAGTTGGTGACTTGGAAAAAGCGCTGGAGCTAGTCAATAGCAGTGATGGCATTGCGCGATCGCGTGAGTTGGCGAAGGGTCACGTTAAGTCAGCATTAACCGCTCTTGAGTGGTTGCCGTCTTCGCCGCCCAGGCAGTCATTGATTGGCTTGACCAATTATGTTTTAGATCGCTTGTACTAGTACCTAAAAACAAAAAAAGCGTTGCGAAGCAACGCTTTTTTTGTTTTTAGGGGTAAAAATTTTCAAGCGCCGCTTGAAAATTTTTTGAATAAAGAAATGTCTACGCCATTTCTTTATTTGGTATTAAAAAGGAAATCTGGGTAGATTTGGGGTAGGAAGATTGGGGATATTTGGAAGGGGGATATTTGGTAAAGAAATTGGGAAATTAGCCCTTGGGAATAATCCACCAAAAACGTCTCTAACTTTTTCTATGCCAGGGATTTGGCTAGTAAATCCTTGAAATAAATTGCCAGTCAGTAAGCCCACAAATTCATTCTCTGTAAGCTCCTGAATCACACCTAGTACGCCCTTTTGATCTACTTCAACCTTTTCACCAGCTCTGAGGACAACCTCACTAGATTGGCTGGATGCAGCTTCTTGCCCAACTTGAAGGACAGGCTTATTTTCTAATGGCTTAATGTTTAAAGGCTCTAAGGGACGAGCGTTTTGTGGATCGTTTGGAGGCAGGATTATTTGAGGATTTCTGGGGAATGTTGTGGGAAAGTTACTGGGAGATGGATTATCGTCTTTAACTTTCGGATTTTTATTTGGAGTCGCAGGGGTGACAGGCTTAGTCATAGAGCCATCGATTAGCTCACTATCTTCTAGATCATCATCAGCGACTGGTATGGCATTGCGCTTGACAACCACCTCACCCTCCAAAACCTTGACTTGCTGATTGCCCGATTCGTCAACTTCTAGCAAGTAAGTAGTACCACGGACACCAGTGGTGATTGAGGCAGAGCAAGCATTTACCGCGCCATTAATCAAAATAGTGCCGCGTTTTAGCCTCGCGCATTGCCCAATATTTAATACAGAATTGGCGGAAAGTCTCGCCACTGCGCCTGTATTAAAAAGGAGAGAGGTTCTGGACTGTCCTGTGCGGACTTGCTGTCTCTGCTTGGCGATATCGTTAAGAGCAGCCTGTTTATTTTGGATAAACACTTGATTGCCATCAATGATTTCTTGGACGGTGGCTTGAGTGCTTTGGGCAAAGGTTGGAGCTACGCCAAAAGTGGTGACACCACCAAAAACACATACACTTGTGAACAGAACTGCAAGCCTATTAGATGTTTGTGGGCATTTCAAAAGATTCCGTAAAAGCATTTCTAATTCTCCTGTCAACATTAGGGCTGTGCGGCAATTTAGATGTTGATGGCGCGGCTATGCCGCGCCATCAACATCTAAATTGCGGAATTAACACTTAGATTTTTAATCGTTAAAGACAGTTACATCATGCAAAAGGTTTCGTTAACATCTCATGTAGCCGCCAATACTGAGGCGATCGCTGCCAATCAAGTTAGTTACCAGACTAAATTTCGCACACTTTTGTCAAATATTTCGGTAGCGATCGCCAAGGGAAGCAAAACCGCGCTAATTGGCGCAACAGGATCGGGGAAAACCACATTTTTACGATTGCTGAATCGATTGATCGATCCATCGGCAGGAACAGTCTTGTTGAATGGCAAAAATATTCAAGAAATACCGATCCAAACTTTGCGGCGGCGCTTGCTGCTGGTGCCACAGGAGTCGAGCCTATTGGGTATGACTGTCGCTGAAGCGATCGCCTATCCCCTCAAGTTACAAAATTTTCCCCCAAGCGAAATCAACTTGCGATCGCAAAAATGGCTAGACAAACTGCAAATTGATCGTAAACTCCTCAATCGCCAAGAGTTAGAGCTATCGCTGGGGCAAAGGCAATGGATATCAATAGCAAGGGCTTTAATAATGGAGCCAGAAATAATTTTGTTAGATGAACCAACATCATCTCTAGATCGCGGTTTATCCCATTTGCTTTTAGATATTTTGACTGAGCTGACCGAGGCTGCACAGCCTCTAACCGTGGTGATGATTAATCATCAGTTAGATCTAGTAAGCGCGTGGTGCGATCGCCTGATCTGTCTGCACCAAGGTGAATTAGTTCAAGACGCTGAAGCGGAGGCAGTCAATTGGCAAGAAATTGATAATTTGCTAAAGCGCGATATGGGCAGTACTCAAAACGAAGACTGGTAAATAGTTTAAGGGCGCGGCTTGCCGCGCCCTTAAACTAGAACAATTTGTGAGCGCCGCTCAAAAATTGCTAGCCAATCAGATAGATCTGATTGCGTCCTAACTCCTTAGCTCGATACAAGGCATAATCCGCCGCCGTTAGCAAGATCGAGGGCAGGGAATCAATTTTAGGGATCATCGAAGTTACGCCCATACTCAGGGTGACATACTCACTTATCGAAGAGTCCTCATGGGGTAAGGCTAATTCTAAAAGTCCTTTTTTAATGGTTTCTGCGATCGCGATCGCTCCCGAGGTGTCTGTATTGGGAAGAACTAACACAAATTCTTCGCCGCCATATCTTGCCGCTAGATCCGCAGGTCTGCGGATGGACTGCTTAATCAAAAATGAAACTTTACGCAGACAGTCATCGCCCGCGATATGCCCATAGGTATCGTTGTAATTTTTAAAAAAATCAATGTCACACATAATCAATGACAAGGGGCTTTGCTCCCTCGCGAGCCGCTGCCACTCTTGATCTATATATGCGTCAAAGCATCGTCGATTAGCTAACTGAGTTAAACCATCCAAATTAACTAGCCGCTCCAATTTCTCATTAGCTTCCTGTAGTAATGTCTCGGCAATGATGCGACTACGGATCTCCTGCTTGAGATTTTCATTTTGCTCTTGCATCTGTCGGCGCAATCTTCGCAAAGTCAGTTGGTTCTCAATCCTTGCCACAACTTCAGCAATCTGAAAAGGCTTGGTAATGTAGTCTACGCCCCCAACTCTAAAGGCTTCAACCTTATCAATCACCTCATCGCGGGCGCTGATAAAAATAATGGGAATCTCACAGGTTACTTCACCAGCCTTGAGCTGTTGACAAACCTCAAACCCATTGATGTTTGGCATATTTATATCCAGTAGCACCAGATCTGGCTTTTCATTCTGGATCGCGGATATTGCCATCAGGCTATCGTTTATGCCGTGGGATCGATATCCCCGCCGAGTTAGCATCGTTATCAACAGATGCAAATTATGCGGCGTATCGTCTACGACTAAGATGTACTCACTACTAGGGCTGGTTTCGAGAGATTGCATTTTCCTGTTTTTGATACATCTTTTTTATACAGCCTATCCATATAAATCTTGGAAATCGGCGCGGAGCGCCGATTTCCAAGATTTATATGGGTTTTAAGTAAGCGCAAAGCGCTTTACTCGCGCTAATATACATAAATATGCTAAGGAATTTGTGGGTTAGCTTCATCCCACGGTGCTACCCCAAATGAATGCAAGCTAAAAATCACTTTCCAAGTATATACTTCTTCACAAAGACAAAAAAACTAATGTCACTTCATATCGACCCTCATACCGCCAAAGTGTTAGTTAATGTCTAGTAGATCATCTCAAAGAATCGATGTGTCAGGAAGCGCTCTGGGTATGGTCTCAACTATTAGCTTTCCTGCGATCGTGGGAACAGCGGATATGATGCTCAAGTCCGCGACTGTAAGGCTAGTTGGCTATGAAAAAGTTGGCAATGGCTTTTGTACAGCGATCGTGCGGGGTCAAATTACCGATGTGCGAATGGCAGTAGAGGCAGGAGCAGAGACTGCCAGAGAATTCGGGCAGTTAGTCTCCACGATCGTGATTCCCCGTCCCTATCCAAATTTAGAGGCAATTTTACCGATTAGTACTAAGCTCAGCCAACTCACCGACGGTCGCTATAGTCGGCTCAGTAATCAAGCCATTGGTTTACTTGAAACCCGCGGCTTTCCTGCGATGGTCGGCTCTGCGGATATGATGCTGAAGTCAGCAGATGTATATCTAGCAGGATATGAAACTATCGGTGCGGGATTGTGTACCGCCATTATCCGAGGCAATGTCGCCAATGTAGCGATCGCGATCGAAGCAGGAATGTATGAAGCTGAGCGTATCGGTGAGTTTCATACCTTGATGATTATTCCTCGCCCCCTAGATGATCTTGAAGATACGCTGCCAACTTCAGAATATTGGATCGAGACCCCGACTCCCGTTAATATTCCGATGGCAGCCTTACAGGAGCAACAAAGAGAATTAGTGGAGTTACCAAATTTAGAAATTTCCCAAGAAATCGCCGAAATGGAAACTATAACCATTGGCGATCGCCCTTAAATCATAAAATACCTAAAATTGATATACCCTTGAGATTTTAAGGAAAACATCTTTGCGAACCGACACAATATTTTACAAACTATTTCCAACCTTTGACACACTGCTGTTTGAACTACTCGATCAACCAGTCGAAGCAGGTTATCGGTTCATTTCGGTGGAAGTGAAGGAAAAAGCATTTCGATGCACCTGACAGCGCTCAAGCAAATTTTGATAAGCCTATTTACTTTATCGAAGTCCAATTTCAAAAAAACTCTTACTTCTATTGGGAATTTTTAACTGAAATTTTGTTGTATCTCAACCAATACAAACCGCAAAACGATTGGAAAGCCGTTGCTCTATTTGCCGATCGCGCGATCGCACCCCAAAAATTGACCATTTTTCAACAAGAATTAATGGCAAACAATCGTTTAATTCCTATTTATCTTAATGAATTACAAGATCCTGACTCAGTAGCGATCGCCATAATTCAGCTAATTACCTGTCCTGCCAAAGATGCGCCGCAAATTATCGAGAATTTGAAGCAGCAAAAGTTAGACGCAGATATAATTAAATTAGTTGAAACGGTACTTCTAGCAAAATTCAAAGATCTAAGTCGAGAGGAGATTGAAGCGATGTTTTTACTTAGTGATCTAAAAGATACCAGAGTATACCCAGAGTATACAAAGATGCTCTGCAAGAAGGTCTAGAAAAAGGTATGCAGAGAGGATTGAAGCAAGGTTTACAGAAGGGCTTGCAGCAGGGCAAGAAAAATGTGGAAACGATAGCCATAAATTTGCTTAAGACTGGCATGGATATTCAGCAAGTAGCGGCAGTGACTGGGCTAACGATTGAGCAGGTCAGTTTGCTGAGCAAGTAGAATTAGAAGCCAAGAACTCAAGTTCTTGGCTCATAGCTCAAGCCCGTTGAAACGGGTTAAAGACTTTTACAGAACTACTTATTTCTTGCCTTAAACTTTTTCAGCGCCCTATTGCCAGCCCAAGCCCCACCGAGCAGCAATATACCCAAACTAGGCTCAAACTCAAAAGGGATGGGAGCAGCTTCAGAAAAAGTGCCTTGGAATAATAATTCAAGATTGGCAAATGTGTTTGTGCCAACTGTATAAACTCCGTTGGGATAGGCAGGATTTGGACTCACACCGTTATTAATTCTGTAGGTCAAAATTGTTGGGGCTAAAACTGCTGTGTATGTGGCGTTGTCCGTAATTTCCAAGCCACCAGTAAATGTCCAAGTCACAGAATTACCCAGATCAAAAGTTGAAGTTGCTGTGGTGCTAGAAGTGCCTACAAGAGTCCCGCCATTGCCTATACCAGCATAAATGTTCAAGACTCTGCCGAGAGCCGTTGTCTGATTAGCTGCACTACCAAGCGAAATAGTCCATGTATTAAGCTTAATCAAGCTGCCAGTACCCAATGGATCGTTGATAAAGCTCTGACCTACACCGATTACTGATCCTGAAGTGCCAGTAGCTACAGAGTTACCAATGGTGAGATTAAGCGCATCGGCGGCAGTTGTAAATGCTAGAGTTCCAGCGAGGAGAGCAATTACCCCCCCCCATTTTTATTTTAAATTCGCTTTTGAGTTTGCTTTGTAGCATTGTTCTTACTTACTCCAGTACTGCCTGATATTATCAGCTATCCCCGCAATCTCTATCGTTGCCTAAGACACGAAACCAAGCAAATTGCTTGGTTTCGTGTCTTAGGGACTTGCTCACAGTCTAAAGTACCCAAGTCGAAGCCTGTCTTGAATAATGAGGTGGCACATTTTTTCGGCACGCCCCTCAGATATAAATAAGCCCAAATTATACAGATGATTTAGATTTATCATGGCGGCTTATATTGTCAAATGTACCGCCACTAGCTATCGTATATATAAAGATAGATTTGAATAGACTAATACTATTCACTTTCTGTGATTATTCGGAATTATTAATGTTGTTTCTGTAGTAATAAATACTTAGTACTGTACTTTTTGAGTAGCAGATTAAGTCAATTGTTTACAACAGTATTTCAGCACTAATCCGATGGTTAGCCACAAAAGCAGTTTTTTTAACGAGACTGCCAGCAAGAAATCTACATCTGATTTTTGATTTACATTAAAAATCTTGAATCTAATGTGTTAATTGAACTGAACGTGGCTAAAATCAATAGTTGCGCTCGTGCATCTACATATGATTGATAGATAAATCGCGAGAACTTCAATTTTAGAGATTCGTAAGGATACTGGCTTAAATTATGCCAATTGGTATTGGAATGATCGAGACTAGAGGCTTCCCCGCAGTCGTAGAAGCGGCAGATGCCATGGTCAAAGCGGCACGCGTCACCCTTGTGGGTTACGAAAAAATCGGTAGCGGACGGGTAACTGTCATTATCAGAGGTGACATCTCTGAGGTGAGAGCTTCTATTGATGCTGGCGTTGCGGCTGCCAATCGAGTCAATGGAGGCGAAGTAGTTTCGACCCACACCATTGCTCGCCCCAGTGAAAACCTAGAATATGTACTGCCCATTCGCTATACGCGAGAGGTTGAGCAGTTTGCATTCTAGTTGGTTTCCAGCCTAACAGCCTTACTAGCTTGTAATTGTCTCAAAAAGATCTTTGCAAAAAAGTATTATCTAATTACATTTTCATTACTTTCATTATTTGTTTTTTAGGAGAACATTAATTATGGCGATCGCCGTTGGAATGATTGAAACCCTCGGTTTCCCTGCCGTTGTAGAAGCAGCCGATGCCATGGTCAAGGCAGCTCGTGTAACCTTAGTTGGCTACGAAAAGATTGGTAGTGGTCGCGTTACCGTTATCGTCCGTGGTGACGTATCGGAAGTTCAAGCTTCAGTTGCTGCTGGCACAGATTCTGTAAAGCGTGTCAATGGCGGACAAGTCCTTTCCACCCACATCATTGCCCGTCCTCACGAAAACCTCGAATACGTTCTACCTATTCGCTACACCGAAGAAGTCGAGCAGTTTCGTGACAATGTCAACTCCATTCGCCCCATGAACCGTCCGTAGTCATACCAAATAAATAAAGAAATGGCGTAGCTATTTCTTTATTTATTTGTGAATTGATATTAAATTCGATTAGCTAGCGCTCTGGCGCTGACTGATCTTGCGATCGCTTTAGATTTTTGATATTACGGCATAGCCGCGCTATCAATAATTTATTCCTGATTTTACGGCTCAGATATTACTTTTCAACCAATGTACTCACAACAATATGCAAATAGCTAGAGTTTGCGGTACGGTCGTCAGTACCTATAAAGAAGCCAATTTATCTGGTACAAAATTCTTGCTTTTACAACTCGTTGACTTGCAAGGACAGATGCTTTCAGATTATGAAGTTGCTGCGGATAATGTGGGTGCAGGCGTGGATGAGTGGGTATTGTTTAGCCGTGGCAGTGGGGCAAGAAGAGTGACAAATAGTGAAAATCGCCCCATTGATGCGGCGGTGATTGCCATTATTGACACAGTAAGCTTGAGCGATCGCACTCTTTACAGCAAAAAGTACAGCGAAAGAATGCTGTAGCTGCGCCTTAGTTAAGCAACTGTAACTTATCAAAAATATTTCTCCGTTGTAGCTTGAGTTGTTATTTGGAGGAGCGCATCTAAGTTCTTACATTGTTCTTACATTGTTCTTACATTGTTCTTACATTGTTCTTACATTGTTCTTACATTGTTCTTACATTTTTAATTTTGCATAGTTGTCGCCAGTCTTGCGGTAACACAAAGCTCAAAGTTAGGTGGCGGCGCTTTGCACCGCCACCTGCTTCTGGAATGTATAAGTATGAGTAAAACTTAGAAGTGCGAATTTTCTATGGTAGTCCGTAGCCTTGCCGCCCCCCCTACACCTTGGTCTAGGAGTTTGGCAGAACCCACAATTGATGCTTCAGCATATATTCATTCTTTCTCTAACGTGAGTGGTGACGTTTATGTTGGCGCTAATGTTTTGATTGCTCCTGGCACCTCGATAAGAGCTGACGAGGGCAGTCCGTTTTACATTGGTTACAGCACTAATGTCCAAGATGGCGTAGTCATTCATGGATTAGAAAAGGGGCTGGTGCTAGGCGAAGATGGAAAAGAATATTCCGTCTGGATCGGCAACAATACTTCCATTACGCACATGGCTCTGATTCATGGTCCTGTGTATATTGGCAACAACTGTTTCATTGGGTTTCGCTCCACTGTTTTTAACGCTCGAGTTGGTGATGGCTGTGTAATTGGCTTACACGCCCTTGTCCAAGATGTAGAAATTCCTGCGGGTAAGTATGTTCCTTCGGGGGCGGTGATTACCACCCAGCAACAAGCCGACTTGCTACTAAATGTGCGGCATTCTGAACAGAATTTTGCCGCTCATGTTGTCGGTGTCAATGAGTCCTTGAGACAAGGATTTCAAGATGTTGCTGATATTGCCTGTATTACCCCCATTCGTCAACAACAGGATTTTTCACCACCAATTAATAATCCTGCGGATCCTATTGAGCCAATTAATAATCAAAATAATCAAAGTTTTAATCAGGCTAGTTTTAACAAGACTGCACAGTTCAATAAAAATTCTACAATCTCAAATACAAACGCACAGAGGAACGAACCTATGAATGGGGATCTAGCACAGCAAATAAGACAACTTTTAGCTCAGGGCTACCATGTTGCAGTGGAATATGCCGATGAAAGACGCTTTCGCACTGGGTCTTGGCAGTCTTACGCAATTCCACATATCTCTGAAGCGAATACTGTGATTTCTGCGGTTCAAAAGGCTTTAGCTGAAAACGAAGGTGATTATGTTCGTCTTTTTGGTGTTGACCCCAAGGCAAAGCGCCGTCTAGCCGAAATGATCATTCAGCGCCCTGGTGATCAGCCCGTTGTGGCTCATGCTACTTCTAGCAATGGCTCTTACACTGCGCCTCAGCCTGCTACTGTCGCGAGCAATGGCAATGACATCGCCACTCAAGTTCGTCAACTTCTTGTTCAAGGCTATCGCATTAGTACGGAATATGCCGATGCTAGACGCTTTCGTTCGGCATCATGGATGACTGGTCCTGCGATCGATGCATCCAATGAATCAACGGTGATTTCGGCTCTAAACAGTATTTTGGCAGAGCATCAAGGAGAATATGTGCGTCTAGTGGGAGTTGATCCTAAGGCTAAGCGTCGTGTCGTGGAAACTGTGATTCAGCGTGCTGATAGCCAGCCTCAAACCGTTAGCCAAGCTGCGACTAATTCAGCAAATGCTAGTTACAAGGCTCCAAGTGCTGCTAATGGTAATGGAAGTGATCTGGCTGTCCATGTGCGTCAACTACTCGCTCAAGGGCATCGCATTAGTGTAGAACACGCTGATGAGCGCCATTTCCGCACTACTTCTTGGCAAACCTTGCCCGCTATTACTGCGACTGATGCTGCTTCTGCGATCGCCGCATTAGAAAATTACATTGCTGAATATAGCGATGAATATGTGCGTCTAGTAGGAGTTGATCCTAAGTTCAAGCGCCGCGTCATGGAATTGTTGGTAAATCGTCCTGATGGACAGACAAATACCGTAACTCGCACTGCGGTTAAAGTCGGCAGCCCCAGCAATGGATCCTATGGCGGCGGTAGCGCGGGTAAGATTAGCGGCGATATGTTGGCGCGGATTCGTCAGCTTTTGGCTCAAGGTTATCGGATCGGTACTGAACACGCTGATGAGCGCCACTTCCGCACCAGTTCTTGGCATAGCTGTTCACCGATCGCCGCATCTAATGAATCTGAAGTGGTTAGAGCCTTAGAAGCTTGCTTGCTTGAACATGGTGATGAGTATGTTCGCTTGCTAGGTATTGACCCCAAGGCGAAGCGCCGCGTATTTGAAGGCATCATTCAACGCCCTGTCAAATAGCTCGCTGGTTACTCCCTTCCCATTCAATGATTAGAGTGATGCAGTGCATCACTCTAATCATTGATTAGGAACCTCGCTTTGTGGGGTTCCTTTTTGAATTTAGAGAATTGAGAAATTACGCTGATGCCATCAAACTACTTGCCACCTTTAGAGCCGATTGGAGATTTTCGCTCCTATGTTTGTGGAGATGTAGTGATTGATCAAACGGCGGCGATCGCATCAGGAGTATTAATTCAAGCTGATCTGGGCGGACAGATCACGATCGCGGCGGGGGTTTGCATTGGCATGGGAACTGTGATCCACGCGCAGGAAGGATTGTTAGAAATTGGCACTGGTGCGAATTTGGGAGCAGGGGTACTTGTGTATGGAAATAGCAAAATTGGTGATGGCGCTTGTATTGGGGCATCTAGTTCGATCGTCCATGCAGTAATTGCCAGAGGCGCGATTGTCCCTCCTTGTTCTTTAATTAGTGGATTGCCTCAAGATGCTATTGAGAAAGAGATAAGTCCCGCGATCGCCCAAGAATTAAATCAAAGTCCAGTTAGCGCTCAAACTGTACCCGCCATAACTGATGCCGATAGGGAGACTCCTATTCCTAGCAATATGGCTGAAGTTAGTTTTGTGACACCTGAAACCAAGGAAAAAGTCTCCCCTGAATCGAGTGCCGAAGACTTAGCTTTAGATTCCCCTACGCCGCCAGACATCTCCACACTTGCCACAGCCAACTCTGCACAGGCTAAAGCATTTGCTCAATCCCAAATTAATCGCTTCATCAAAAGACTTTATCCCCTAAATTAAGTCAAAAAGCCCAAAAAAATAATAGCGGCGCTAGGCGCTCAAGCTTTTTCTAAACTTTAAATAAATAAATGGCTACGCCATTTATTTATTTAAAGTTTGGTTTTTAATTTACGAGTCACACTTTAGTGAAGTAGTAGTAGGTAGCTCGGCTTAGTTAAAACAAAAAAAACAGAGGGTTTTTCCGCCCGCGT
>MNZA01000182.1 GCA_001873375.1 Oscillatoriales cyanobacterium CG2_30_44_21 | reverse complement strand
TTTTAAGGGTAAGATCGAGTTTGATTTGCCACATTTTATATAAACCTGCGATCGCATGATTTTCCCTGAGTATTCTGACTTTACCGAACTAGCTAACCAAGGCAACTTTGTGCCTGTCTACATGGAACTGGTCGCCGATCTCGATACGCCTGTATCGGCTTGGTATCGCGTCTGCCAAGGGCAACCCTATAGCTTTTTGTTGGAGTCAGTGGAAGGCGGTGAGAGATTGGGGCGGTATAGTCTACTGGGCTGCGATCCGTTGTGGGTATTGGAAGCAAGAGGCGATCGCACTACCCAGACTTTTCGTGATGGCAAGGTCAAAGAATTTATCGGCAATCCCTTTGAGCATCTAAGTCATTGCCTTGCGCCGATCCATCCTGTGCATTTGCCGCAGTTGCCGCCTAGCTTGGGTGGACTGTTTGGCTATTGGGGCTATGAATTAATTAATTGGATTGAGCCGAAAGTACCTGTTTATCCTTGCCAAGCTGGGGATGTCCCCGATGGCGTATGGATGCAAGTCGATAGTTTGTTGGTGTTTGATCAAGTTAAGCGCAAGATTTGGGCGATCGCCTATGCCGACTTGAGTAATGGCGCGAGTTTAGAGAATGCTTACAAATCTGCTAGCGATCGCCTGAATGTATTAGTAGACAAACTGCGATCGCCCCTTGATCGCCAAAAAACTGCGATCACATGGACAAATCCCCACTTGCAGCCGCCTGTGAGCTACACCAGCAACATTACCCGCGAGAAATTCTGCCAAGCGGTTGAGCAGGGTAAGGCGCACATCAAGGCGGGCGATGTGTTTCAAGTCGTACTTTCCCAGAGGCTCACCACCGAATTTAAAGGTGAGCCATTTAGCCTTTATCGATCGCTGCGGGTGGTCAATCCTTCGCCCTACATGGCATTTTTCAACTTTAAAGATTGGCAGCTAATCGGCTCTAGTCCTGAAATCATGGTCAAAGCTGAAGTAATCGATGGCATCTCCCGCACAGTTTTACGTCCGATCGCAGGTACTAGACCCAGAGGCGCTAGTCCCGCCGAAGATACGGCTCTAGCCAAAGACTTACTAGCCGACCCTAAGGAAGTTGCCGAACACGTCATGCTTGTAGATTTGGGGCGCAATGATCTCGGTCGGGTTTGCAAAAGCGGCACGGTCAAAGTCGATGAGCTAATGTCGATTGAGCTTTATTCCCATGTAATGCACATCGTCAGTAATGTCGTTGGCGAAATTCGCACTGGAAAAAATGCTTGGGATCTTTTGCAAGCTTGTTTTCCTGCGGGAACCGTAAGCGGTGCGCCCAAGATTCGGGCAATGGATATCATCCATAACTTAGAAGGCGATCGGCGCGGTACTTATGCGGGAGCCTATGGCTATTATGACTTTGAGGGTCAGCTAAATACCGCGATCACCATTCGCACGATGGTCACTAAGGATGGCACGGCTAGCGTACAAGCGGGGGCAGGTGTGGTCGCCGACTCCGATCCTGAAAAGGAATATCAAGAGACGCTGAATAAGGCAAAAGGAATGTTGGAGTCGTTACGTTGCTTAGGTTAAATACTTTTAAGAGCGCGGCGGAGCCACGCTCTTAAAAGTATTTAACGCACCCTACGCGATCGCACTAAAGGCGATGTCAAAATCTGAGCGCCTGTATCGGCAATTGCTTTTGCAACTTAACTCCTTTCGGAATTACCCGATTTTTTACAGCTGCTTGGGGAGGATATGAACGTATTCTAGCCCCTGTTAATCATGTAATTAGCAAACAAAATACTCAGAAAATTGAACGTAAGCATCTAACTTTGAGAACTCGAATTAAGTGTTTAGCCCGAAAGACTCGCCAATGGGAACTAAGATATTTAAATTAACTATTTCAATATACAGCGCTTTGCGCTTACTTGAAACCCAGAGAAATTTTTGAAAGCGCGGCGGAGCCGCGCTTTCAAAAATTTCTCTGTACTACTCAAAGCCTCAATAGACTGTATTCAGGGAAAGTTGTGTTTAGCAAAGTTGCAAATCCTACGCCAACACCCAAAGAAAGCAAAATCAAAGTTGATAAATTCATATTCCCATTTGTCTAGCGATCCGCCCAAGAATTTTAATTAGTGCTGGTCACTCAGGGCTGTGCCGTAAGTGACCAGATTTTGATCGCGCAGCTTTCGCCTGATCACCCAAAAACCAATAAGCGAGTGGCGGCGCATCGCGCC
>MNZA01000261.1 GCA_001873375.1 Oscillatoriales cyanobacterium CG2_30_44_21 | reverse complement strand
TTGTTTTATGACTGACTTGGAATATATCCTCTAGATGCGTAACGCTATAACCTTCTTGATATAAGAGTAGACAGTGCGCTCTCTGCCGCACTTGATGATGACAACTTTGACGATAAATTCTCCTCAACATCCTTTTCCTTTCTTCGTGTATCTTTCGGGCTAATTTCATTTCCTTAAGACCTCTAATTCATATTTCTTTTTATCATAAAATTGTGTAATTAATTGTGTCTAACTACTTACGCCCACTCTTGACGGAGCTAACTTAGGCGATCGCACGATCTTTTCGACTTCTGATTGCAGCTGAGCAGGGCAAATAGGATCGCTGCTAGCTTGACTCGGGGACGCGGCAAGCAAAGAAATTGCCGCGCCAACAATTCCCGTGAATATTTTGTGTCTCAATGGATTAGCTGTCTCGAACAAGAATGCTAACAAACTATCATATCGGACATTAAACTGTACAAATAAGACATTAACTCACACATTAAGTGAACTTTAAAAGACTAGCGAAGTTAGCTTTTTAAAAATTGTGTCTCACATCTTTTTCTAATGATTTGCAAGTGGCTTTGATACAATTCACGCTAATAAAAAATAGTTTCGGCGCAAAGCGCCGAAACTATTTTTTATTAGCGGTTTTTGAAAGCGTAAAACTATCCAAAAGAAAGGCGGCGCGATGCGCCGCCTTTCTTTTAGATATCCGCAAATCCTAGTTCTTGCAAAATCGCCAACTGCGACTCTGGCTGCTGGCTGTACGAAAATCCCCAAGGTACTTCTGAGGGGATGATATTGAGAAATTTGTCCAAGCAATAGGGACTGCCATAGACGGTGATCGCTTCAAATTTATGAGCAGAGATCAGTTTTTCAATTAGGTCGCAGGTCAAACTATGCAAATTAGTACTGCCGCGAAAGGGATTGCCGCGACTAAAGATTTGCATAAATACTTGATCGAAGGAATCGTATTGTAAATTTTCTAAGGTGGTGCTGTCAGCGATGATTTGTTGATAAGCATGGGCTTTAGGCATCCTGATGGCAGGCGATCGCTGATTTAAAAAGTCACCGCAACTCAGCATATCGTCAACAATAACCAGATTGAGATATCTAAGCGCCTCATCTTCGCTGGGATTTGGTGAATGTAAATGGGGGAGGGCAGCCGAGACAGTGGTGGACTTGGTGGCTATCTCTTTGGCGATCGCTAAGTTTTGGGGATTGCCAAGTTTAGTCAAGTCGGCGGGATGTCCACATACTTTTTGCTTGGCTTGCCAAATTCGCGCCACCGAAGCCTCAATGCGATCGCGGGTGATTTCACCCGACTCCACCGCCGCCACGATCGCCTTAATTGTAGCGATCGGGTCAATCGGCATCAGCAGCATATCCACACCCGCCCTCACTGCCTGCACGGCGATCTCTTCACTGGGACTATCCAACTCTGATATGCCCGCCATCATCAGAGCATCGGTAATGATGATCCCTTCAAAGGCAAGATGATTTCGCAAAATTCCTGTAATGATCTCTGGCGATAGGGTGGCAATATTCCGCGAGTCTAGCTGTGGCACAAAGATATGCGCGGTCATGATCACATCTACACCCGCCGCGATCGCATTACTAAAAGGCGGAAACTCGACATTCTCAAATCTTTGGCGATCGTGCAAGATCGAGGGCGTTTGCAAATGCGAATCAACAGAGGTATCGCCATGTCCTGGAAAATGCTTGGCTGTGGTCAGGACGGGATATTCCTTAGCCCCCGCAATAAAAGCTCTGGTTGCCCCCATCACCTCACCGACTGTAATGCCAAAGGCACGGACATTAATCACAGGGTTTTCGGGATTGTTATTCACATCCACAATCGGCGCAAGCAGCCAATTAAGCCCGATCGCTTGAGCCTCCTCCGCCGTGATTTTACCCATCGCCTCCGCGTATTTTGCCGATACCGATTGCAGCGCCATCGGTGGCGGAAATACGGTCGCTCCACTAAAGCGCTGCCCCACACCTTCTTCCACATCCGCAGCAATCAACAAGGGTACTTTCGCCCATAATTGCATTTGCTTAGTTTTTAAGGATATTTCGGGAGCAGAGCCGCCCAATAAAATTACCCCGCCAACTCCATATTCACCGATTAACTCTTGCAATGCGGCGGTGGATAGCTCCCAACTCGGATGTTGAATTTGATGGTCGTAAAGCATACCGCAGGCTCGAACAACGATCATTTGCGATATTAGCTCAGTCAGGCTGAGGCGATCGATGCTTGGTAAATTGATCGGCAGCATATTGAGTTAATAACCTATTTTTTTTAAAACTCTAGGGCAAAATCTCGTCTTGTCATCGGTTGAGGTACTTCTAAGCCCTCTCCGCCAATATATTTTAAGGGTTTACCGTCAATTGATAAATACACCTTCGCTTCAGGTTCCAGACTGGTCACTGTGTATAAAACCTGAATAATCCGCCCTTGCATGGAAGCCGAGCCGCCGCCCTTGGTAAATTCTGAGGATAAATTTAGGCGAATATCTTTGCCAATAGTGTTTATGTCCAAAACCTTGGTATTTTCAGGGATCGCACTATAAAGAGTCTCCGCAGGTGGAGTATCTGTAATCAAAGCATTGATGGCTGTGGCGATCGCTTCACCACTATTTTTGGCTTTGACGGCTATGGGAATCGCGATCAGTTTATTCTTATCTGACTCAATCCAATAAACCGATAATTCGCCATCAACAGCGCGATCGGGTGCAGTCTGAGCAACTTGATTGATCGATGTAGGAGATGGCAAGGAGCCAGTCGGTGGATTAGTTAAGTTGCCATTAATTAGGACTGCGGTTGCCGAGCCGCCCACGACCGCCGCCGCCACTAATCCAATCCAAGTACTTTTACTTAAAGCAGGGATTTTCATGTTCTTATCCTTGATTTTCTTGATTTTCTTGATGACTAAGTTTATCTCTTGTTAGTGGCGGTGCTTCGCACCGTCACTAATATCTGACGTAAAAATTACAATTTATCTCCCTGCTACTGCCGATTAGTAGTGCGGCGCTTCGCGCCGCACTGCATCGATAAACTGCTTAACTTTTAACAAATCTTTATCCCCTGTGGAACACTCCACGCCGCTTGACACGTCTACACCGTCAGGGCAAGTCATCGCGATCGCCTGAACAATATTGTCAGGATTTAGCCCACCTGCTAACCACCAAGGCAGATCGAGTTTAAAATCTCGCAACATCTGCCAATCGAGGGTTTTGCCAGTACCGCCTGCCGTTTGCGGATCATAGGCATCGAGCAGAACCGCATCCACAACTTTACTAAAGGTCTGCGCTTGGGTCAGTCCATCTTGGTCTTTTACCCGCAGGGCTTTAATTAATTTGATTGGTGAATTTTGCCGATCCTCAATTTTTGCGAGACTTGTTCTTAATTGCTGACAAAACTCTGGCGACTCATCGCCATGTAATTGAATGCCATTTAGCCCACTTTGGCTCACGGTTTGGCAAATTTGCTCGATACCTGCCCCAAGGAAAATACCGATTAAGTCTAAAGGCTGCACCTCAGGAACCAAATTTTGAAGATGCGGCTCCGCCGCACCTTCAAAATTTGGTTCCTTGGCTAGACTAGAGATGATCTGCGTGATCGCCTCAGGACTGACATACCTCGGCGAAGCAGCCACACAAATAAAGCCCAGCGCCGAAGCCCCCATCTGGGCGATCGCCTGTGCTTGCTCAGATTTGGTTAGTCCACAAATTTTGATATACATCTCATCTAAATAATTACAATTACTAAAATTAAAATGCCTTCCCATCAAAAAAACGCCCAACGCTCCGCCGCCCTGCTTACTTTAGCGATTTTCTGCTGCATCCCATCCTTGCCAGCCGCCGCGTCCCTATTTGATGGTCCCGTTGATCGCTTGCCATCGATCCAGCGCGACTCTCTCCGCAGTGGGAAGACCGTGGTTACAGGAGAAAACGGCAAGTATGTGGCAATGGTGCTAGTTACGGCAGAGCCTGAAGCAGTTTGGAAAGTCTTAACTGACTATGCCAATCTGTCTAAGTTCATCCCTAACATGACCTCTAGTAAAGTCTTAGAAGATCGCGGCGATCGCAAAGTGATCGAGCAAGTGGATTCGCGTCAGGTCTTTGTCGTATCGATAGTGTCGCGCACTAAATTAGCAATTCAAGAAACCAATCTCAAACAAATTGATTTTCGTCTCCTCGATGGCGATCTTTCTAAAATGGAGGGCTATTGGAAAATGGAACCTGTCTCGACCGTGCCACGCCAACCACCCACCCAAATTTTAATCACCTATACAGTTAACGCTCAGCCCAATAGCTCCACGCCCCCTGAGGCTTTTTACACCATTTTCAAGGAAGCTCTAGGTGATACTTTGCAAGCAATTAAACAAGAAGTTAAAAAGAGAAATAGTTAAAACAGCAATGGCGGCGCTTCGCGCCGCCGCTAATCCCAAAAACAAAAAAGCTGGCAAAGCCAGCTTTTTTGTTTTTTAAAGATACTTTTTCAAAGCTTCAACTTTGTCGAGCTTTTCCCAAGGCAGATCAAGATCATTGCGTCCCATGTGACCATAGGCGGCAACATCTTGATAAAAACGACCCGCGCGATCGCTGGGCAATTTCTGCAAATCAAAGTCTTTGATGATTGCCGCAGGGCGCAAATCAAAATTATCTTTAACTAGGCGCAATAAAGTTTCTTCATCTACCTTGCCAGTGCCAAAGGTGTCAAGGTGCATACTGGTGGGACGAGCCACCCCGATCGCATAGCTAATTTGCAATTCACACTTGCTTGCCAAGCCTGCGGCAACGATATTTTTAGCAGCGTGACGTGCCGCGTAAGCAGCACTGCGATCAACTTTTGTAGGATCTTTGCCCGAAAAAGCGCCACCACCGTGACGGGCATAGCCGCCGTAAGTGTCCACAATAATTTTGCGTCCTGTCAGCCCCGAATCCCCTTGAGGGCCACCAATCACAAATTTGCCAGTGGGGTTAACTAAATAGCGAGTTTGTTCACTAGGCTTAACCGATGTGTCCGCAAAGCTAGGTAAAACTACATGAGTCCATAGATCAGCCTTAATCCTTGCTTGGACTTTGGCTTCATCGGTGATGCCATCGATCGCCGCATCATGCTGGGTAGAAATTAAAATTGTGTCAATCTCAACGGGCTTGTCACCTTCATAAACCACAGTGACTTGAGTTTTGCCGTCGGGACGGAGATATGGCAAAGTGCCATTTTTGCGAACTACTGATAACTGACGCGCTAGACGGTGAGCCAAAGCGATCGGCATGGGCATATATTCGGGAGTCTCGTCACAAGCAAATCCAAACATGATCCCCTGATCGCCCGCGCCAACTGCTTCAAGAGCCGCCTCTTCTTCTGCACCCGTGCGGACTTCATGGGCGACATTTACCCCCTGAGCGATGTCTGGAGACTGCTCATCGAGCGCCACCATGACCGCACAACTATTTGCCGAAAATCCATTGTCGGCGTTGGTATAACCAATTTCCGCAATTTTTTTACGGGCAATATCCACATAATTGACATGAGCTTTGGTGGTAATTTCCCCTGTGATCAAGACTAGACCAGTGTTGACTACAACTTCAGCCGCGACACGCGATCGAGGGTCTTGAGCCAGTAAGGTATCAAGAATCGTATCGGAGATCTGGTCACAGATTTTATCTGGATGACCCTCCGTAACTGACTCAGATGTAAATAAGAAGCGACTAGCCAACTATGTTTCCTCCTAAACGCAAGAAGTGTAAGGCAAAATTTTGTGTAAGTAGCGCAGGCTTGGTTTTACCAAGCCTGTACTACTTATCTGTTTAAAGATTTATTAATCATAGTACAAGGGGATCGAGTTAAAGCGCTTTGCGCTCAAACCCCAAAAGATTTTGAAAGCGTTGCAAAGCAACGCTTTCAAAATCTTTTGGGGGGCTTGCTAGTTTTGCAGTTTTTTCTCTAGCTTTTGGCTAGCTTGTGATAATGAAAAACAAAATATCCAGTAAACAAAAGCCACAAATATATAGACCTCGGCATAGCGTCCAATAAACTCTGGTTGCGATAAAACTGTCCGCGCCACACCCATAAGATCAACTAAGCCGACGATCGCCACTAAAGAAGTGTCCTTAAATAATCCAATAAACTGTCCCACAATCGCAGGTATAGAAGCTTTCAAAGCTTGGGGAAGCACAATCAAAATCGTGGTAAACACAGGATTTAGGCCCAAAGCTCTCGCCGCTTCCCCTTGTCCCTTGGGGATAGCTTGCAATCCACCCCGTACATTTTCCGCAAGGTAAGCGGCGCTGAAAAACACAAAGGCGGCGATCGCCCTCAATACCCGATCAACCTCTAATCCTGCGGGCAGAAATAAAGGCAGCATCACCTGCGCCATAAACAAAATGCCGATCAGGGGCAAGCCGCGCACTAACTCAATATAGAAAATGCAAAATAGCTTAATGATTGGTAAATTACTTTGCCGCCCCAAGGCTAGTAACACTCCAAGCGGGAACGAAAACACAATTCCCGAAATTGCCACTAATAAGGTCAAAACCAATCCATTCCAAACATCCACGTCAACGGCGGCTAGTCCAAAATTGCCACCAATTAACCACAATGAAATCGGCAGAGACAAGCACCACAGAATTGATAAAACTAATGAGCTTTGAGGGAATTTTTTAGCCTGTTGACCGATCGCAAAACCAATCGCGATCGCGCCAACCGATGCCAGCACCAGCATCCGCGATCCAAAGTCAACTGGTAATAAAATAGTGGCTGCCACCGATATAGAGCCAATCGTCATTGCTACAAATCGACTAAATCTGCCCCACAGCCCCCAAGAAATTCCTGCCAGAAGCCCCGTAATGATCAAGACTCTCCAAAGCCGCCAGACCTTCTCCACAGGGTAAAGCCCCACCAGAAACAGACGGAGATTGCTGCTTACCACCGCCCATTGCGCTTGAGTTGTCGCCCAAAACCATAGACCGCCACCAACTTGATAAAGCAACCATCCACAAAATATAGTCAGTAAACTATTAGACCAACTATTAAATAGATTGCTCTTTGTCCAAAGGATAATTCTTTGCGAGTAGGGCAAAGATATTAATGAAGAGTCTTGATCTTGCTGCATAGGGGGACAGGCTTGATTAAGTTAAGAGAAAATTAGAGCTTACGCAAAATTTTTTTTAACCCTTCTGCGTAAGCCCTAAAGATAACAGGAATATTCAGAAGTCTTGTAAAAAACCAGTTTTGATTTGCTAGCGCCTACGGCGCTAGCAAATCAAAACTGGTTTTTGGGTTTTTAGTGCGTTAAACTGAACCATGTCCCTCAACTCGTGGTTATGGCAAGTTTTTTATTAGAAGTTGGTACCGAAGAATTACCCGCAAGTTTTATTGTGGATGCATTGCACCAATGGCAAGAACGCATCCCCAAAAGTTTAGATGAACATCAACTAACCACGAGTAAGGTTAATGTTTACGGAACACCGCGCCGCCTTGCGGTGCTGATCGAAGGCTTACCCTTGCAGCAAAGCGATCGCAGTCTCGAGCTTAAAGGACCAGCCCTTGGATCGGCGTTTGTCAATGGCGACCCTGCGGGTGAACCCACTAAGGCTTTGCTAGGCTTTGCCAAATCCAAGGGGATTGAACTAAAAGATATTTTTATTAAGGAAACGGACAAGGGAGCCTTTGTTTTTGCCAATCAGCAGATGATTGGGCGCGAAACCACCACAATTTTGCAAGAGCTAGCGCCCACATGGATCACAGGGCTAGAGGGTAAGCGCTTAATGCGTTGGGGAAATGGCGATCTCAAGTTTCCCCGTCCGATTCGCTGGCTGGTATCTTTGTTTAATTCCAAGGTTCTGCCAATTAGTTTAGAAAATGTCCAAAGCGATCGCCTCAGTAAGGGGCATCGAGTATTGCATCCGCGATCGGTCATTATCGACACTGCTAATGACTATGTGGAAACTCTGCGCGAAGCCTTTGTGCTAGTCGATGGCAAAGAAAGACAGAAACATATTCTCACTCAAGTGCATAGCATCGTTGAGCTATTTGGTGGTCGAGCCGAAGTTCCTGAGGACTTGTTAGAAGAAGTTACCTACTTAGTGGAATTCCCTACTGCCGTGATTGGTGAATTTGAGAGGGAATACTTAGAACTGCCCCAACCAGTTATCAAGACAGAAATGGTCAGTCATCAGCGCTATTTCCCTGTCTATTCAGTAGACAATCCTGAGCAATTACTGCCGCGTTTTCTGACAATTTCCAATGGCGATCCTAACAAATCGCGTCTGATTTCCGCAGGAAATGGGCGGGTAATCAGGGCGCGTCTTGCTGATGGCAAGTTCTTCTACGACAGCGATCGCGCTGTGCATTTGGAAACTTTCTTACCATTGCTAGAAAAAGTTACTTTTCAGGCGCAACTAGGTTCCGTTGCCGAGAAAGTGGAAAGGATTAGGGCGATCGCCAAACTGGTAATTCAATCCATTCCCAATCTCCAAATTTCCGAAGCCGACCATCAATTAATAGACCGCACTGCCCAACTTTGCAAAGCCGATCTGGTGACCCAAATGGTCAAGGAATTTCCTGAATTGCAAGGACAAATGGGCTATTACTACGCGATCGCCAGCCAAGAACCTCTTGCCGTTGCCACTGGCATTCGTGAACATTATCAACCTAAAGGCGCGGGTGATTCATTACCAACTTCTCTAACGGGCAAGATCATCGCCATCAGCGATCGCATTGATACTCTCGTTGGCATTTTTGGCTTAGGGATTATTCCCACAGGTTCATCTGACCCATTCGCCCTACGCCGCGCTGCTAATGGTGTTGTCCAAATCGCTTGGGACAGTGATTTTGCGCTCAACTTGCCACAATTATTGCAAGGCACAGTTGGCATATATGCAGAAAAGAATTTACTCACTAAGCCTATGTCCGATGTCCTAGAAAGCTTGCACAAATGGTTTAAACAACGCTGCGAGACGATTCTGACGGAACAAGTTAAATATGATCTTGTCGATGCAGTATTTGGTGTAGAAGATTTTGCTTATACCTTACAGAGTTTGAGTAATCTCAAGCGTCTCAAAGAACGCGCTCTTTTCTTACAAGAATCACGCAGTCAAAAGACCCTTGGCGAAATTTTGGAGCCAATTGTGAGAGCTTCTCGCCTTGCTGTTCAGGGTGATCTAGACACCACAAACCTAGATGCAACCGCAGTTATAACCCCTAACACTTTAATAGAATCCGCTGAAAAAGACCTATATCAGGAGATTATCGCTTTGCCAAGTCAGCCCAGCGATCAGCAACTGATGGAAGGTATCAAGTCCCTATCTCCGTCCTTAGCAAAGTTTTTTGAAGATGTTCTAGTCATGGCAGAAGACCCTCTAGTCCGTCAAAACCGCTTGAATCTGCTTTGCCTCATTCGCAACTACAGCCGTCAGCTAGCTGACTTTCGAGCGATCCGAGGTTAAAGTTTAGGAAAAGACACTCAAACAACAATTTGCTACAGCCTGTTGAGGGATTAAGGGATACAATAGATGGAATCAAAAAAGCAGGAAAAAATAGAGTCGTGCCAGCATATCCCCTAAATTTTAGAGAGAAGATTGTTAGAGCATCACGCAAAACAGAGAAACAGGGGATTTAATACCAAAGAAAGTTGGCACAAAAAAGGCTAGTTCCTTAGAAGCCCATAAGTTCGTAATCGTGGAAATGGCTGAGCAATATTCCGACTGGACATTATGGCAATACTGCGAAAAAATAGCAGAAAAGGCAGGATTATCAGTGAGTACAGGAAGCCTGTGTCGATTTCTGGCAAAACAAGAACTGACATTAAAAAAAGACATTTGGCAGCAAAAAAGTTGTGAGTGAAGAAGTGCAACAGGAAAGAGTTGATTTCTGGCAAGAAATCAAAGATGTAGCTCCAGAATCTCTGATCTTTATCGATGAGTCCGCTCTATGGGAAGGGATGGAGCGCCCAGTGGCAAGAAGTCCAAAGGGACGGAAAGCTTTTTCTCTCAGGAGAAAGATGCGAATACGCCAATCACGCTTACCGCTTACTGATCGCACATCTCATGAAGTGGTTTTTGGGACATCCGAACCTGTTGCATTTCAGATTTGATTTGACGTTTGTTTTTATTTAATAATGGTATTTCTGCTTGTGGCGCAGCCTTTACCTAGCCAAGAGTTTTAAATTGCCAAAAGAATACCGCACGACTGGAATAAATCTTAAGGGTATGCCTCTCGGAGAGAATGATCGCCTACTGACGATCTTGACTAAAGAGCATGGCTTGATCAAGGCGGTGGCGGCAGGAGCGCGAAAACATCGCTCGGCAATGGCGGGGCGATCGGGTTTATTTGTGGTCAATGATTTGCAAATAACCGTGGGGCGTAGCATGGATCGCATTAAGAGTGCGGAGGTGGTGCAGTCTTTTGTGGGACTGGGTAAAACTTTAGGGAAACTAACGGCGGCTCAATATTTGTGCGAACTGGCGCTGATGCAAGCTCTTTCGGCGCAGCCACAGGAAGAACTATTTTTAGTTTTAATTGAGCATTTAGATCGGATTCAGACGGCGGAGGGCGATCGCGTTTTAGCACACTTGAGTCATGGCATTTATCACTTGCTAGCGATATCGGGTTTTGCGCCTCAAGTCCATACTTGTTGCCTAACTCAAAAAAATGTAGTTGCTCAAAGCCAGCCTAAACAGTGGCAAGCGGGGTTTAGTATTGTCGGCGGCGGCGTAATTGATATTGATAATTTTACAAGTGGCGATAATTCTAATGGCGATCGCCCTGAAAATTTCCTCCATGAAGCTACTTCCAATCGCATCAGTCATTACCTCACAGCTTCAGAGTTATTGGCGATGCAAGAACTTGCTCAGACAAAATTAGCAGATAATATTATTGATGCACCGATAGCAGATTGGCTGGTTGTTGAAAGATTGTTGCGAGCCTATGCACAGTATCATTTTGATAGACCAATCCAGTCTTCGGCTCTGATCGACAACTGTTTTTTTAATATATGACCCATTTATTCGATCCACCTACTCCCAATCTGCCTGACCCCCACGATTCTCACCATACCCACAACCCTAAGGACGATACCAAAGACCATCAGGACTCGGTAAATCCTGAAAATCTTGATTTGTCAGAAGCACCTATTGACTCGCAATCGGTACTTCGCAATCCTAATTTTTTGTCCCTGTGGAGTGGTCAGGTTTTTTCACAGATCGCCGATAAGATTTTTTTGGTGCTGGTAATTGCGATCGTCTCTACGAGATTTCAACAGGCTGGCGAGACGATTAGTGGATGGGTCTCCGCAGTGATGGTCTCTTTTACGATTCCTGCGATTTTATTTGGCTCGATCGCTGGTGTCTATGTCGATCGCTGGAATAAAAAAACAGTTTTAGTTAGTTCCAATATTTTACGCGGCGCTTTGGTGCTGAGTATCCCTTTGTTGCTATGGGTCACTAAAAATAGTGTTTTGCCTTGGGGCGCACCTACGGGATTTTGGGGGCTTTTGTGCATTACCTTTTTGGTTTCAACTTTCACACAGTTCTTTACACCTGCGGAACAGTCAGCAATTACCCTCGTGGTCGAAAAGCCCAAATTATTAGCTGCCAATTCCCTTTACACCACTACGATCATGGCGGCGTTGATCTTGGGTTTTGCCCTTGGTGAGCCGCTTTTAGCTTTGTCAGATCACCTCTGGCACAATGTCGGACAAGAGATTTTGGTGGGTGGTAGCTACTTAGTAGCGGGTGTGATTTTATTGCTATTGAAAACTGGGGAAACCAAGGAAGACTTGCACCGCGATAGTTTTCACCTGTGGAATGACATTAAGGAAGGTTTGCAATATCTCAATCATAAAAAGACTTCTTTATCGGCACTAATTCAATTAATTTGTACGTTTTCCATTATCGCGGCGTTGACGGTGCTGGCTGTGCGTCTGGCGGAAGTCATGCCTGAAATCAAGTCGGAACAATTTGGGTTTTTATTGGCGGTGGCGAGTTTAGGGATGGCAATCGGAGCGGCAGTTGTGGCGAAATTAGGTGATCGCTGTAGTCGTCAGACTCTGGCGCTGATTGGGTCGATTGGAATGGCAGTATTTTTGGGGATGCTAGCGGTATTTTGCGATCGCTTTGGGTTGGGATTGGTGGCGATCGCGGGGACGGGCATTTTTGGCGGATTATGTGTAATTCCGATGCAGACGGTGATTCAAGAGGAAACACCTGAAGATATGCGCGGTAAGGTATTCGGTTTACAAAATAATGCCGTGAATATTGCCCTCAGTCTGCCCCTGTCGGTGGCGGGGATTGCGGAGTCTTATTTTGGCTTACAAAAAGTAATTTTTGCCCTGAGTGTGATCGCGATCGCCACAGGGATTTTGGCTTGGTACATCGCCCGCCAATTAGTCGAGCAGTAAAACCAAATTCTGATG
>MNZA01000123.1 GCA_001873375.1 Oscillatoriales cyanobacterium CG2_30_44_21 | reverse complement strand
TCAAAGTCTCGAAAAAACCTCTGTAATCTCTTGTAGTGCGATTCAACTTTGGCTTTGCCGCTAAATCCTGTGGCGATTTCCCCTAGGTTTACTGTCTTTACTCGCATTAGCGCGGTCAAGAATATCGACACAAAAGACAGTCTTGCCGCATTCCAAGGCAGATGTTGCTGTAATTTTTCGCGGAATAGGTTAATCTCTTCCATAGGGGTTTTACGGATGCTGTAGTTATCTTCTATAAAACCCCTTCCTGTCTATCTTTGCAACTTTTTGTCCTGTACTAAGCCATCGGATACATATCTAGCATAGCGGCGCTGCCATTCCCAACGCGACTTTAACTCAATACTCTGAGCCTTAACCGTCTGAATCCCCGAAATTACCTCCACTAAATAGGACTGAGTAGCGGCATTTCGTTCAGCTTTACTGCGTAACTGTCCCCGAATAATCGGCGCGACGATAAAGGTAAGCAGGGCAAATAGAGGCACTGTGCCAAGAGCCACAAGGGTCAATAGCCAGCTATAGCAGAGCATTACTACTATATATATGACCGAAAAGACTGCATCTAGGACAACGGTTAACGCAGTACCTGTTAAGAATTGCCGAATATTTTCGAGTTCACCAATACGGCTCGACAATTCCCCAACCGATCGCTTTTCAAAATAGCGCAAAGGCAATCTGACTAGATGATCAATTGTTTCTGAGCCAAGGGTGAGGTCAATGCGGTTAGTGGTATTGACAAACAAGTAAGTCCGCAATGCGCTAATGATCGCCTCAAATACGGCAACCGTGACTAGCAAAATCCCTAATGTGTTTAAAGTTGCTGGAGCATTTTGGTTAATGACTTTATCAATAATTACCTGAGTAATCAGAGGATTAGCCAAGCCTAATAACTGCACAAAGAAAGAGGCGACTAGGACAGTGATTAAAGTGTTTTTATAGCGCTTTAGAGATGGTAAGAACCAAGACAAGCCAAATTTTTGCTGTGGCGTGTCCTTGGTTGGCTTGATCAACAAAATTTGTCCCGAAGTCCCCCACAGGTCAGCAAATTGAGCCGTTTTCTTGGTGACAATACCCTGCTCAGGGATACCCAGCACTAACTCGCGATCGCTAGCTTTGTAAAGTACCGCAAAAGTATCTTGCCAAGGAATCATCGCAGGCGTGGGGACTTGGGCGATCGAACTGGCGGGAATGGTGATCAGTTGTCCATTTAGTCCCATCAATTCGGCGATCGCCCCACATAGTTGCAATGACAATTTCGGGGTACGCAGAAACTGCGCATCGATCGCCCGCTTGACCACATGGCGATAAAAGGGAAGTTGCCAATATTTTGCTAGCATTTGGAAACAAGCTAGGGAAGCATCCACTGGTCCACGACCATAAAAGTGCGGATAGTCCGTACCTTTGGGATCGGGACGCTCGCCCACCGATGGCAATTCGGGCGCGTAGGGAATATCCAGAGCCGTTAATATTGGTTCTTCAACAACAACTTCGGCTTTAACGGCAAAGGTATCGCGCAAGCCAATTAGTCTGGCGTAACTTCCTTGCGGCACTTCTATAAAGTCATTGCTACCCAAAGAATTAATCGGCTCAATCCGACTACCCACGGGCGGCGCAAAATTTTCACCACCACTAACTAACCACACAAAGTCTCGATCAAGTTTTGATAGTGGCATCTTCCCCGATGACAGATTTATGACCACCGCATCGGGCAGGGCTTCCCTAGTTAATTGAGCAATATTATTAAGTGCTTGCGCCCTGCGTGACATTTCGGCGGCAAGCAGATCAAAGACTTCGATAGCTGCGGGTTTATCAACAAAGGCTGCCTTAAAAGCTGGATCGCGATCGCAAAATCTTAAAAAGTCTTCAGCATCAAGGGCTAAACAGGTACTCTCAGATGAGGCAATTACAGTTTCACAGGAGACATTACGGATCAAGCTCAGCCAGCCGACAACTGCGCCAGACTTAATCACTCCGATGGTGCTGGGGGCTGCTTCTTGGGGCGGTTGCCCTAACAATCGCGCCTGCCCCGTCATCAGAAATAAGACCTGTGCGGGCATAGTTTCTTTCCGTAAAATCACCTGTCCCATCCGATAGCGAACTGGCTGAAGTCTTTCGCTAAGCTCTCTGAGGGTGAGTCGATCAATTGCTTTTAACTCTGGAACGCTAAGCAAAAAATCTTGAATGGGATCGGTTATGGCTGTCATGAATGCATTTACTGAGGGGATTTAGACTGTGATCGTCATATTTACACTAGTACAAGTTTCGTCTCCGTAAGTTAAGCCTACTTTAAGGAATAGTCCAAAAAGCCAAAAGAGAGAGCCTAATTAAGTTTTCTCTTTTGATTTTTTCTCACTGTTCGCCGAAAAATATAAAACCAAAGACTAGCGGCGCTAGTCTCTGGTTAAAAAAACTAAAAGCGCGGCATCGCCGCGCTTTTAGTTTTTTTGGATTTAAGCGCAAAGCGCCGTCATCGGTCTATACAGCTTGCTTTTTGCTGAGTAAGCGCTTGCCGCCTAATGCACCCGCAGCGAGGATGCCCAAAACAAATCCAGGTACAGGAACTGGCTTAGTTGGTGGGGTTGTTACGGTTGGCTTGTTGTTAACGAAAGAATCACTGCCGCCGCCAGTGCTGGCAATGCCCTTAACGTGCATTCCCACGCGAATATCTCCACTATTGATCTTTGCCTCTACTCCACTAGCATTCAAACCAGTGAAGAAAAGGACTAAGCTTTCACCCGCATCGACTCCATTCTTACCACTACCTTCTGAACCCACAACATCAAGAGCAAGATCTGAATCGAAAGAAATATTCCCACCTTGGGGCAAGTTTTTAGGAGTCGCTCCCTTCTGATATAAAACAGAACCAGAAGTTGATCCCAATTGGCTCACTTGAGCGCCGTTAGCGGCTGCGCTGAAGATTGAGTTGTTCAAAATCGAGGTAATACCCTCAAAATATATTTCATTAATGAAAGATACTGCTGGACCAGCGTTGTTAAAAGTCCAAATTGTGCGGTTGGCATTAGCACCTGTGCCATCTACAACACTGAAGTTAAACTGCCCGACAATCGCGTCTCCATTAACGTTTTTCTCATTTCCGTTTCTGTCAAGCTCAGAAATATTGCCGAAATTAAATGTGGCTGCCTCAACTGAGACTGAAGATAAAGTAGCCGATGTTGAAGTGACGACTGTGGCGATCGCGGCGGTAAATAGTAGTCCAGAGAGGTTCTTCTTCATTAGGGTTTCGAGTAGATTTAGGTCTGTGCTTAAACTTGGATATACAGGACTCTACCCTAAGTCAAACAATTAACAACCGACAAAAGATATTAAAAAGTTATATAGCTAGTTATTCGCGATCTATAACCTTGTCTCTTTCAGCGCCTTGCCATAAAAAATTCTTACTTATACATTTAACAAATAGCGAAGCTTTGTCAGTAAAAATCGATCTGCCAAACAACAGCGCAATAGAAAATAAATTTTTGTTAAGAAAGATTCCAACAACGACTTTGCCGTAATTGCGGCAATGCATCATAATTTGTCGCTAGATAAAGGTTTGAGCAAATTAAGAGCATTCTAAACAATTGTTACAAACTCTCCAAGGAGTCACAAACCTAAACCTATAATTACGTTTATCGAGGCGAAGATGCTCTTATAAAGCTGCTCTTATTTCATTCATAGATTCTGCCCTATGGGAGATCTCGCCTAAATCGTTTAATCTACTTTGTCTTAACAGTCTGAGAGAGGAAAATTTACATGACAATGACTCCTCAAAAGCCAGACACAGAGGTAAAGGTACTGGTTGATCGTGACGTAGTCCCAACTTCTTTCGAGAAGTGGGGACAGCCTGGTCACTTCGATCGCAACCTGAAGAAGGGACCAAAAACCACCACTTGGATTTGGGATCTTCATGCCAATGTGCATGACTTTGACAGTTTTACTAACGAAGAAGATGCTGCTCGTAAGATCTTCTCCGCTCACTTCGGGCATCTAGGTATTATCTTTATTTGGCTTAGTGGTATGTACTACCACGGCGCAAAATTCTCTAATTACACTGCATGGTTAACTGATCCCGTTGGGATTAAGCCCAGCGCTCAGGTAGTTTGGGACGTTGTTGGTCAAGACATCTTGAACGGCGATGTGGGCGGCGGTTTTCAAGGTATTCAAATCACTTCTGGTTTGTTCCACCTCTGGAGAGCATCTGGTATCACCACCGAGTATCAACTCCTCTGCACCGCAATTGGCGGTTTGGTGATGGCAGGTTTGATGTTCTTCGCTGGTTGGTTTCATTACCACAAGGCAGCTCCTAAACTTGAGTGGTTTAAGAATGTTGAATCGATGATGAACCACCACTTGGCTGGTTTGCTCGGTTTGGGTTCTCTCTCTTGGGCAGGTCACCAAATCCATGTATCGATTCCCATCAATTACTACATGGACAAGGGTGTACCTCTTGATCAGATTCCTGCTCCCCATGAGTTCATCCTCAATCCTCAATTGATGGCGGACATCTTCCCTAGCTTTGCTCAGGGCTTAACACCTTTCTTCACTTTGAACTGGGGTGTTTATGCAGATTTCCTAACCTTTAAGGGTGGTTTGAATCCTCAAACTGGCGCTCTCTGGTTGACTGACCAAGCTCACCACCACCTTGCGATCGCGACACTTTTCATCATCGCTGGACATATGTACCGCACCAACTGGGGTATCGGTCACAGCATGAAGCAAATCCTCGAAGCTCACAAGGGTCCTCTAACTGGTGAAGGTCACAAGGGTTTATACGAAATCTTGACTTCTTCTTGGCACGCACAGCTTGCAGTTAACTTGGCAATGTTGGGTTCTTTGACTATCATCGTTGCTCAGCATATGTACGCGATGCCTGCTTATCCTTACATTGCGATCGACTACGCTACTCAAGTTTCTCTATTCACACACCATATGTGGATTGGCGGCTTCTGTATCTGTGGTGCGGCTGCTCACGCAGGTATCTTCATGGTTCGCGATTACGATCCTGCCAAGAATGTAAATAACTTGCTTGATCGGATGTTGCGTCAGCGTGATGCTCTGATTTCTCACCTCAACTGGGTTTGTATTTTCCTAGGCTTCCATAGCTTTGGTCTTTACATCCACAACGACACCATGCGTGCATTGGGTCGTCCTCAAGATATGTTCTCTGACACGGCAATTCAGTTGAAGCCTGTCTTCGCTAACTGGATTCAAGGTATTCACACTGCTGCTGCTGGTACAACTGCTCCTTACACAACTGCTGGCGTTAGCCCCATTTTTGGTGGTGAAAACCTCGTTGTTGGCGGCAAAGTTGCGATGGCGCACATGGCTTTGGGAACTGCTGATTTCATGGTTCACCATATTCATGCCTTCACCATTCATGTCACTGTCTTGATCTTGCTGAAAGGCGTGCTTTATGCCCGTAGCTCTCGCTTGATTCCTGACAAAGCAGAACTCGGTTTCCGCTTCCCTTGCGACGGTCCTGGTCGTGGCGGCACTTGCCAAGTTTCGGCATGGGATCACGTCTTCCTCGGTCTGTTCTGGATGTACAACTGTATTTCTGTTGTGATCTTCCACTTCTCTTGGAAAATGCAGTCTGACATCTTCGGTACTGTCGATGCGGCTGGCAACGTAACTAATATGGCTGGCGGTAACTTTGCACAGAGTGCATTGACCATCAATGGCTGGTTGCGTGACTTCTTGTGGGCGCAAGCTTCCAACGTAATTCAATCCTACGGTTCGGCATTGTCGGCTTACGGTTTGATCTTCTTGGGCGCTCACTTCATCTGGGCTTTCAGCCTCATGTTCCTATTCAGTGGTCGCGGCTACTGGCAAGAACTCATCGAGTCGATTGTATGGGCGCATAACAAGCTCAACGTCGCTCCTGCTATTTCTCCTCGCGCTTTGAGCATCACTCAAGGTCGTGCAGTGGGTCTAGCTCACTACCTATTAGGTGGAATTGCTACAACTTGGGCATTCTTCCTAGCCCGCTTCGGTGCACTTGGGTAAACTGGCTTAAATTTAAACGGAGAAATTGAAGTAAAAATGGCAACGAAATTTCCTAAGTTTAGCCAGGCTCTCGCAGAAGATCCAACAACCCGTCGGATTTGGTATGCGATCGCCACAGCGAATGACTTTGAAAGCCATGATGGTGTTACTGAAGAAAGTCTTTACCAAAAGATTTTTGCTTCCCACTTTGGACACCTAGCGATCATCTTCCTGTGGACATCTGGCAACCTGTTTCACGTAGCGTGGCAGGGTAACTTCGAGCAATGGATCAAAAATCCTCTCACCACACGTCCTGTCGCCCATGCGATTTGGGATCCTCACTTCGGTAAGGCAGCAGTTGAGGCTTACACTCAAACTGATCTTGCTGGCCCTGTAAACGTTGCATATTCAGGTGTTTACCATTGGTGGTACACCATCGGTATGCGTACCAATGCTGAGCTATTCACTGGCGCAATCTGGATGTTAGTTTTCGCGGCTGTTCTGCTCTTTGCAGGTTGGTTGCATCTACAGCCTAGCTTCCGTCCTAGCCTCTCTTGGTTCAAGAATGCGGAGTCTCGCCTCAACCACCACTTGGCTGGTTTGTTCGGTGCAAGCTCCTTGGCATGGACTGGTCACATGGTTCACGTGGCGATTCCTGAATCTCGCGGTATCCATGTCGGTTGGGATAACTTCTTGAGCGTTCCTCCTCATCCAGCAGGGCTTGCACCTTTCTTTACTGGTAACTGGGGTGTCTATGCTCAGAATCCTGATACCGCAGGTCATATCTTCGGAACCTCTGAAGGCGCTGGTACTGCGATCTTGACCTTCTTGGGTGGATTCCATCCTCAAACCGAGTCTCTTTGGATGACTGACATTGCCCATCACCACTTGGCGATCGCTGTGTTGTTCATCATCGCTGGTCATATGTACCGCACCAACTTTGGGATCGGTCACAGCATCAAAGACATCTTGAACGCTCATAATCCGCCTAAAGGCACTCCCTTTGGTGGTGCGCTAGGCGCTGGTCACAAGGGCTTGTATGACACGATCAACAACTCTTTGCACTTCCAACTTGGTCTTGCTCTTGCTTCTTTGGGTGTAATCACCTCCTTGGTTGCACAGCATATGTACTCGATGCCTTCCTATGCGTTCATTGCTAAGGACTTCACCACTCAAGCTGCTTTATATACGCATCACCAATATATTGCTGGTTTCTTGATGGTCGGTGCATTTGCTCACGGTGCGATCTTCTTCGTGCGTGACTATGATCCTGAAGCTAACAAGAACAATGTGCTGGCACGGATGCTTGAGCATAAAGAAGCGATCATCTCTCACCTAAGCTGGGTATCTCTTTTCCTTGGTTTCCACACTCTTGGCATCTACGTTCACAACGACGTAATGCAAGCGTTCGGTACTCCTGAAAAGCAAATCTTGATCGAGCCTGTATTCGCACAATGGATTCAAGCTGCTCAAGGTAAAGCTCTCTACGGTTTCGATGTACTGCTTTCTAATGCCAATAGCATTCCTTCTAACGCAGGTGCTGCTTACCTGCCTGGTTGGTTGGCTGGTATCAATTCCGATAGCAACTCCTTGTTCCTCACCATTGGACCTGGCGACTTCCTAATTCACCATGCGATCGCTTTAGGACTACACACCACCACCTTGATCTTGGTTAAGGGTGCGTTGGATGCTCGTGGTTCTAAGCTGATGCCAGACAAAAAAGACTTTGGCTATAGCTTCCCTTGCGATGGCCCTGGTCGTGGCGGTACTTGCGATATCTCAGCATGGGATTCCTTCTACCTCGCCATGTTCTGGATGTTGAACACCCTTGGTTGGGTTACGTTCTACTGGCACTGGAAACATCTCGGTGTATGGCAAGGTAACGTTGCTCAGTTCAACGAATCTTCTGTCACGATCATGGGCTGGCTCCGTGACTACCTATGGCTGAACTCTGCACAGTTGATCAATGGCTACAACCCCTATGGCATGAACAATATCTCTGTTTGGGCTTGGATGTTCCTCTTCGGACACCTTGTTTGGGCAACTGGATTCATGTTCTTGATCTCTTGGCGTGGTTACTGGCAAGAGTTGATCGAAACCCTTGTATGGGCGCACCAACGCACACCTCTTGCAAGTTTGGTTCAGTGGAAAGACAAGCCTGTGGCTCTCTCCATCGTTCAAGCTCGTTTGGTTGGCTTGGCTCACTTCACGATTGGCTACATATTGACCTATGCCGCCTTCCTGATCGCTTCAACAGCAACAGCTTTCGGCTAATCTAGTTTGCTAGTTAATTAAAAAAGTCCCTCACAGTAATGTGGGGGATTTTTGTTAGCGTATAGAAAATAAGATAAGAACATGAAAAAACCAAACAACTAACTTGTGTTATCGAAAAAGAGGCAGATGCCTATGTCTCGCTTTGTCCTCAGATTGATATAGCTAGTCAAGGATATAGCGTTGAAGAAGTAAGAAAAAATCTTGTTGAGGCTATCGAATTATTCTTTGAGTTAGCAAGTCCACAGGAAATCATAATGGGTCCATCTTACTAGTGATCGATGAAGCTCACCACGCATCTGCGAAGACCTACCGCAAGTTATAGCCTCGAGGACATTGCTGCAATCTGAGTACCAACTAGCCTTTGGGAAAAAGACATCTTTTATGGACTCTATGGCTTGACTGAAGCAGAAATAGCGATCGGGGAAGGCTAAGTTTGTGCCTAGACTTCATCCCTAAGCAATGCTGCTGCGCTTGCGAGACTCTTTGTAAGAAGTTGTCACATTGCGTAAGCCTGACTTGATCATTTGCTGCTCCAAAATTGCAAAAAAGCGGCGGCGATCACTACCTGTGACTACGGCTTGATTGTGAGCCTCGGCAAGGGCTACAGGATAGCCATAACCCTTCTGCACTTGCGCCAGAATGATTGATAGGGCTTGCGATCGCAATTCAATATCGAGGGCAGTCCAAGCAGGCATCTCCACTCGGGCAATTTCTGTACCCACATGGAAGTAACAAAAGTAAACCTGATGCTCGCCATATTCCTGCAAAATCCGAGCCTGACTCCGCCACAGGGGACTGCATTCCCCCACTTTTAAGATGCGATTCCAAAATGCGCTATCGCGAAGGGGCTGAAGTTGACTGCACGGAGTCGAGTCGAGAGGTTTACTAGCACAGTGAGTGGCGCAGTCAGGTTGCTCAAATGGACAGATCTGTAAACGAAGAAAATTGGTGGATTCGGCAGCACGGGGAGCGCTGATATATCCTGCCAAGGGAATTTGTTGCGATCGCAATTTGTCCCAAGCCGCCAGCATATCTGGTAAAAGATGTGATCGCGCTTCCGCAGGAATGTCATCAAATTCCCAATGGATTAATGCACCATCGGTAAAAGCAAGAGCGGGAACTTGGGATTTGTTTGTTTGGGCGATCGCTAAATCTGCGAGGGCGACAACTTCCGATACTGTCCGCCTCAGCGTCATCCATTGTTCGGTTTGGATTCCCCATTGCCGAGCTTTGTAGAGATCTTCGGCTTTATAAAAAACTTCAGGAATATTGTCGAGTAATGGATAAAGCCCTGAATGGTAATGAATGGCAACTCTGCCAATATTAATCAAATAACAGTAAGCAATTTCATGGCGACTAGGGGCAATTTGGGAACCATCGGTGGCAAGAATGCTGTGGGCGGTGGCGATCGGCACGATCGCTTGTTTTTGAGTGAGCGGCTCGATCGGAATAGCGCAATTAAAGGCAAGGCGATCCCGAAATTGGTCAAGTTTTTGAGTGAGGGATTCTTGTTGTATTTGTGCTTCTAAGAATATGGTTTCAGCGCAATCGAGTTTGATGGTTAACTGAACTGCTTCTTTTTGCAATTGCTCAGACATTCCTTGCATTTGACCGATCAGTTTTTGCAAGTCCAGCATAGTTTTTTCCTAGTCTGTTATTGAGTGCTAATGCAGCGCTTTGCGCTGCATAGAAACCCATAAAAGCGCGGCGAAGCCGCGCTTTTATGGGTCTACTGTCCTTACTATTTGGGAAGTTTAACTTGTGGTTGATCTTGGCGCGATCGCATTTCCTTGGCTTTAATTCTTTGAGATACCTTCCAACAGGCATAGATCATCAACACAGTACTAATCACCGCATAAGTTCCACCCGCAGGCATTCCTGACACCGCCATGGCGATACTGCCCACCCATAACGTCAGCGCATAGATAAATAAAACGGTGAGACGCTTGGATACTCCTGCTTGGACTAGGCGATGATGCAAATGCTCTTTACCGGCTACCATTGGCGACTCGCCCCTAGCTAGACGTTGCAAAATCACCATGGTTGCATCCACAATCGGCACTGCCAAAATCACATAGGGAAGGATTAGAGCCACAGTCGCAACTGCCTTAACCAATCCGATGATACTTACGCCTGCAAGGGTAAATCCTAAGAAATATGCGCCCCCATCTCCCATAAATATTTCAGCAGAACTTTTGGGCTTGAAGTTGTAGCGCAAGAAACCTAAACAACCACCCGCGAGGGCTGCCGCAATCAGTGCGGCGGCAGGTTGCTGCATAAATAAACTAGTAATCAAAAGGACGGCAGCAGCGATCGTGGTTACGCCTGCGGCAAGTCCATCGAGTCCATCGATCCAGTTAATGGCATTTGCCATACCCGACAGCCACACCATCGTAATCGGCAAGCTCAGCCAACCAAATTTGACAATGCCAATCCAAGGCACAGATATAAAGTCAATCCTTACGCCAACACGCCAAGCGGCGGCGGACACCGCCAGTTGCGCGATTAATCGCGGTAATGGCGGCAAATTAAATAAATCATCGGCAAATCCAATTAAGAAGAAAGCAGCGCCGCCAATGGTTACGCCCCAGACTTCGTATTCCCTAGTTTGTGGCAAGATGCCAAACCAGCCCGCGCCCCAAACCAGCAGCAATGCAGTGACGCTCCCCAAAAAGATTGCCACTCCACCCACTCGAACTACGGGAGTCGTATGCATCTTGCGGCTATTGGGTTGATCGACCAATCCCGCCTTTAGTCCAAAGTGTCGAATAATTGGTGTACCTAGCCAGACCACGATCGCAGAAACGGCAAAGGCGACCAAGTAAGGAATGGCAGTTGGATCAAACATTACATGAATAAAGTTGAGTACTAGAATCAAGCAAATTTATGCTTGCAAGCATAGCATTGGATTGACTAAAGCTGTACCTTATGGGCAATTTGCGATACAGCAGCTAATGGCGGCGCCAAGCTCTGTAGTAATGACAATGGCTACAAATTACTAATAGAGTGTGGATTTTAGATTAGTAATGATGTTAAGATTGTAAGCCGTGTGAAAAATTTCCATTAGTAAGTAAACGTTAGGGATTAGTCCATGAAAGTCGTTAGCTCCCTCAGATCGGCAAAAACTCGCCATAAGGACTGCAAAATTGTACGTCGTCGCGGCAGAATCTATGTCATTTGTAAGTCAAATCCTAAGTTCAAAGCTCGTCAAGGGTAAGAAAGAAAAGGCAATGCGATCGCATTGCCTTTTCTTTCTTTGGGTTAAGGCGTTTTTCTCCTGCGACTTGTATTAAATTCGCCCGCGAAGCGGGCGAATCAGCATTTTGGGTGTTAAATCAGCGCCAAGCGATCGCGATCAGATATAAATAAATCAAGAAGCTTATTCCTCCCGCTAGGCGGGAGGAATAAGCTTCTTAATTTTAATTAAGCCTAGCTACTTAGTAAAATAGTGACTATGACTAACAACACTCGCAAAGCTAATCTTTTAAGCGCGATCGCCCCTGTCAATCGCGGCTTAGAAATGACTGAAAACCAGCGCAAGGCAATCTTTTCAGCAGTCGCTTATCTCGAAGAGTTAAATCCCACACCCAAGCCAAATCGAAGTCCTGAGTTGTTAGATGGAGATTGGCTATTGTTATTTACAACCAGCCAAGAGCTTTTAGGAATTGATCGATTTCCTCTTTACAAGTTAGGAAATATTTACCAATGTCTGCGGGTTGCTGAAGGCAAAATTTTTAATGTCGCTGAAGTGAAAGGGTTGCCGCTACTAGGCGGACTGGTGAGTGTGTGTGCCAATTTTATGATCGTCTCTGACCAACGGGTTAAGGTCAACTTCGAGCGCCTAGTTGCTGGCTCCCAAAGCCTGATCGGTTATCGCGATGTGAATAGCTTTATCGATACTTTGCGATCGCCACGTAAGTTACTGGCTGTGGATTTTAAGATCAAAAGAGAAGATCAGAAGGGTTGGTTAGAGACAACTTACCTTGATCAAGATATGCGAATCGGTCGCGGCAATGAAGGGAATTTATTTGTATTGAGAAGGATTTAAACTTTAAGGAGTACAGAGGGATTTTAAGTCAGCGCCAGGCGCTGTAGGCATATTTAAAACCGAAAATCATAGCTTTTTCCGCCCGCTACGCGGCATGGCTGTGGCGATCTAGACATTTCAACTAATATATAGCCATAGTCACTTAAATTAGGACAAACTAAAACCCAAGAGACGAGTGGCGGC
>MNZA01000150.1:22641-25949 GCA_001873375.1 Oscillatoriales cyanobacterium CG2_30_44_21 | reverse complement strand
GCCGCGCACGCCTAATTATTCACTTTACAATGCCTATTTTTTGGGTGGGAAGGGAGTATGTAGTCATCGAAAGAGATGAAGATGGCGTATACATCGGAGAAGTCCCTCAACTTCGCGCTTGTTATAGCCAAGGAGATACTATTGATGAGCTAATGCTAAATATGCGAGAAGTCATTGAAATGTGCCTTGAAGAATTTGCAGAAGAAACTTTTACTGAATTTATTGGAGTTCAGAGGCTGGTCGTCTAAATGGCAAAATTACCAGATCTCACCAGCAAAGAATTGATTGCAGCTTTGTCAAAAATAGGCTTTGAAAGCGTGAGGCAAAAGGACAGTCATGTGATGATGAAGCATGAAGATGGGAGAGTTGTTACAATTCCTGTCCATTCAGGTAAAACTCTCGGTAAAGGCTTGCTTCTCAAAATCTTGCGAGATACCGATCTCACAAAAGAGCAGTTAATCGATTTATTGGCTTAATACTGGATACTAAAAGCCCCTTGCAAACCCGCAAAGCCTTATAATGGTTGGACAACTTAGTAGTAATTGCCGATCGCACGCTAGGCAGACAATGCCAAGCCATGCAAGGAGAATTTGATTAGCATATGACTGAAATCTTAGAAGATCGCATCATCCCCACAGATTTACGCGGCGAAATGTCGCGATCATATCTGGAATACGCCATGAGCGTGATCGTTGGTCGCGCCCTGCCCGATGCCCGTGATGGACTCAAGCCTGTACATCGTCGCATTCTCTACGCTATGCACGAGTTGGGCATGACCGCTGATCGCCCTTTTAGAAAGTGCGCCCGTGTAGTCGGTGACGTAATTGGTAAATATCACCCCCACGGTGACACCGCGGTATACGAAGCACTGGTGCGGATGGCGCAGGACTTTTCGATGCGCGATCGTCTTGTCGATGGGCATGGCAACTTCGGCTCCGTGGATAACGATCCTGCCGCCGCGATGCGATATACCGAATCTCGGTTGACGCGGATTTCGCAATTTGGGCTGATTCAAGATATCGAGCGCGATACGGTTAACTTTGGCGATAACTACGATGGCTCCCAGCAGGAGCCTCTGGTATTACCCGCCCGCATCCCGCAATTATTGCTAAATGGTTCTTCAGGGATTGCGGTGGGGATGGCGACAAATATTCCGCCGCACAACTTGGGTGAATTGGTTGACGGCTTAGTGGCGCTGATTGCTGACCCGAATCTGACCGATTTGGAATTAATGCAATATATTCCAGGTCCTGACTTCCCAACAGGAGCGTTGATATTGGGGACTGATGGCGCTCGTGAAACCTACACAACTGGGCGCGGCTCCGTGACGATGCGGGCAGTGGCTAGTTTTGAGACGATCTCGGCTTCGGGAAGGCAGGATCGCGAGGCAATTATTATTACGGAAATGCCTTACCAAACCAATAAGGCGGCGCTGATCGAGCGCATTGCCGAAATGGTCAACGAGAAGAAAATTGATGGCATTTCCGATATTCGGGATGAGAGCGATCGCGATGGAATGCGCTTAGTGATTGAACTCAAGCGTGATGCCTATCCAAGGGTGGTGCTGAATAATCTCTACAAAGCCACGCCATTGCAATCGAACTTTAGTTGCAATATGCTGGCGCTGGTCGATGGTGAGCCGATTACGCTAACTTTGCGAAATGCCCTGCAAGTATTTCTTGACTTCCGTTATGAAGTGATTACGCGCCGTACTCAGTACGAACTGAAGAAAGCTCAAGAACGCGATCATTTGTTACAAGGTTTATTAATTGCCTTAAATCATTTGGATGCAGTGATTGCCCTGATTCGGGCTGCTGAAGACAGTGCGACTGCCAAGGCAGGATTGATTGAAAGCTACGGACTTTCGGAAGCGCAGGCTGATGCAATTCTGGCGATGCAGTTACGGCGCTTGACGGCTCAAGATGCCGACAAGATCCATGATGAGCATGATCAATTGGTTGTGAAGATTGCTGATTTAGAACATATTCTTGCCAATCGCGATCGCATTCTCACGATTACCCGTGAAGAATTGGAAGCAATTAAAACGGAATTTGCCACCCCTCGCCGATCGCGCATCTTGCCCAATGAGGGCGATATTGATACTGCGGATTTGATCGCCAATCGGGAGACGATTGTGATGGTGACGCAACAGGGCTATGTGAAACGGATGCCTGTGGATACTTTCACCGCTCAACATCGCGCTACGAGGGGCAAAGCAAGCGCCAATGTCAAAGATGATGATGCGATCGCCCATTTCTTTGCTTGTCGCAGTCACGATAAGGTTCTCTTCTTCACCGATCGCGGTAAGGTTTACGGAGTCAAGGCTTATGAAGTCCCTGAATCTGGGCGGGCGGCGCGTGGTACAGCCGTGGTGCAGTTATTGCCGATCGCGGCTAATGAGAAAATTACCACCGTATTGCCAATTAGCGAATTTAGCGAAGACGAGTATCTAGTCATGCTCACGGCTGGCGGCTATATCAAAAAAACTAAGCTTCCTGCCTTTGCGAATATTCGTTCCAATGGTCTAATTGCGATCGCTTTAGAAGAAGGTGATCTATTACGTTGGGTGCGCCCTGCCAAAGCTGACAACACAATCATCGTTGGCTCTCGTCAAGGAATGTCGATCCGTTTTCGTACTGACCATGAACAGTTGCGTCCGATGGGACGCGATACTCGCGGCGTGCGCTCGATGCGTCTAACTGGTAATGATGAAATCGTGAGCATGGACATTCTGCCCGCAGGTTTAGCCGAAATCGAAGAGGTCGAAGATTCTGAAGAAGATATTGATTTGACTGTAACAGTCAATGAAGATGAGAATCTGGAAACTGATATTGAAGTTGAATTTGAGAGCGAAAAACCTCAAGGCCCTTGGGTGTTAGTGGTGACTAGAGGCGGCTATGGTAAGCGCGTTCCTGTCAGTCAGTTTCGTATTCAAAAACGGGCTGGAAAAGGTTTGCGGGTCACCAAATTCAAATCTGGTCAAGATCAACTAGCTTCGCTCTGTTTAGTTGATGACAATAACGAACTGATGATCGTCACCAGTCGCGGTATTGTCATGCGTCAAAGTACTGATGCGATCGCCTGTCAGTCTCGCACTGCTCGCGGTGTGCGCTTGCAAAGGATCGATGCCTCCGATGCGATCGTGGGCGCGACCTTGGTTCCGCCTGCCTTGGAGGAAGAGATTGATGAAGTTGAGATTCAAGATACTGCTGTGGAAGTAGTTGAGGAATCAACAGAAGCAGAGGAAACAGAAGAATAACTTTTCCAAATAAGGGAATGGCTACGCCATTTGCTTATTTGGAGACCAA
>MNZA01000150.1:0-22631 GCA_001873375.1 Oscillatoriales cyanobacterium CG2_30_44_21 | reverse complement strand
GCCGCCACTACTGTTTTGGGGCTAAATTGAATAATCTAGGGCAAAAGATTTGGCATCTCTTGGCTGAATATGCACATACTGCTGAGACTGTAAATCTAATTCGTCAAAACGCTCTCGCGTGAGATGAGCCGTCAATACCTGACCATCACCTAGCACCAACTCCGCTTGAATTTCCCATCCCAAATGAATCAATCTTACAATTCTTGCAGAAATAGAACTATCACTCGCTTCTCTTTCGATCAAAATATCGCGGGGTCGGATATATACATCTTCACTAGCGCTATGTTTGTGGATTTGATGGAACTCACTAACGCGATCGCGACTGGCTGGTAATACATTTACAGGACCAATAAAGCTCATCACAAAAGGCGTGGCAGGATTGTCATAGACTTGGGCGGGTGTGCCAATTTGTTCAATCCGTCCTTTGTTCATCACCACAATTTCATCAGATACTTCCATCGCTTCTTCTTGATCGTGAGTTACAAATACGCTAGTAACATGGACTTCATCGTGGAGTCGGCGCAACCAAGCCCGCAATTCTTTACGAACCTTGGCATCCAAAGCCCCGAAAGGTTCATCTAGCAATAAGACACTCGGCTCAACTGCCAAGGCTCTGGCGAGAGCAACTCTTTGGCGTTGTCCGCCCGATAGTTGCGAAGGGTAACGATTGCCTAAACCTTTAAGCTGGATTAACTCCAATAGTTCTTCAACACGAGCGGCAATTTTTTCTTTTGATTCTTTGCGAATTTCCAAACCGAAAGCAATATTTTTGCGAACAGTCATGTGCTTAAACAGGGCATAGTGCTGGAACACAAAGCCAATATTGCGATCGCGCACATCTTGATCGGTGGCATCTTTACCCGTCAAAAATATCTTGCCACGATCAGGCTTTTCCAAGCCTGCGATCAACCTGAGCAATGTGGATTTTCCTGATCCCGACGGACCTAGAAGTGCAACTAGGGAGCCAGTTTTAATTTCAAGGTTGATGTTGTCTAGGGCTAAGAAGTCACCGAACTGCTTGTTTACATTTTCTACAACAATACCCACTCTGCACTTGCCTCAAAAGTTTAGATAAGAATTAAGTGGCGGCGCTTAATTCTTAGTTTACAAATCTACGGTTAACACACGCATTTACCGTCAATTCAATTTCATATCTTACAACACTTTATATCAAATCAAGAAATGGCATAGCCATTTCTTGATTTGATAGCCCAAAAAGATTTTAAAAGCGTTGCAAAGCAACGCTTTTAAAATCTTTTTGAGCAAGCCATAGCCATTTGCCGATCAAACGAGCCAAGAATAATTTTGAAAGCATTGCGAAGCGATACTTTCAAAATTATTCTTGGCTCGGGTTGGGGCGCAAAGCGCTGTAGGTCTAAGGCAATAGTCCGCCACTGCTGCCGATGCCTAGACGTTCAGCAAAGCCAGACGTAAGCGGCAAGATCGTAATCAACATCCAAAATAAGGCGATCGCTCCCACCACTTCGCGATCGCCATCAATTTCTGATAGCTCATTGAGCATCGGACGTTCGAGATCCCTCAATAAAATCAGGATCAATCCGCCCCAGTACAGGGCGAGGGGATTGATCACAGTGGCAATTACCAAAAAGATCAGTGTCAGTACCGTCGTCACGCTAGCGGTACGGCGACCATAGATCGCCTGCACAATCCGACCACCATCAAGCTGACCTGCGGGCATCAGATTTAGCGCCGTAATCACAGAGCCGAGCCAACCCAAGATCACCAATGGATGAATGGAAATGAAGCTAGCCTGTAAACGATCGCCCAAAAAAGCTTTGGCTAAAGTTCCAGCTAAAACTGAAGCTTGGAAAATTTGACTAGGGATATCAATATTGCCTAGCCCGATCGCCGATAACCGTAACCCCACAATCAGCATCCCTAGGGACAATGTGCCACTAATCAGAGCAGGGGCAATCGCGATGTCAAAGAGAACGGTTCGATTGGGTAATGGCGAAATGATGCGACTGAAAGCACCAAATGATCCCAACTGCGATGATGGCAAGAAAAAGGGTAAGCTTACTTTGACCTGATATTTTTGGGCAACAAGACGAATCAATAATTCTCGCAAGCCCAAAATCAAAGTGATCCCCAAAGCAAAAGGCACTCCCGCGAAGTACTCTTGGGAATTTTGCGGCGCAGGAAAGCCTGATACTAAGGCTCCTAAACTAATCGAAGTGTAAGCATTTGCAAATATCAAAACCACAATCAACAGCTTTTGAGGAATGGTGCTGTTATCAAAGTTGCTGACGCGGCTGGGCAGAACAATCACGACAGGTTTACGATCTTGACCTTCCACCAAAAAAAGATTGTACTTATCGCCAAGGCGATCGCGCAGTGATTGCGACAGGCGCTCATGGACTACATCTGGCTCACCACGCAAATTCCCCTTAAAAATAGCGCCCTCTTGATAGGGGATCGTCTCGGTCACATAGTAAGTTTCAATTCCAAAAATCCCTTGGATTGACTTTATTTCTTCGACAGGGATCGCTTGATAGCGCTTGATCTGCTCCTTAGCCTGAGACATGGCAAGGGCGATCGGCGATTGGGTGGGATCTGCTAAATTCGCTTCATTTTTAACAGCTTGAGTCGGATCACTAGCCGCATCTGGGCGATCGCGATTGAGGATTTCTAGCTCCTTATTAAGTTTCTGCTCGATCGCCGTCCTTTCGGCAGAGCTAACCTTTCGCAATTGATTACCAATGAACACATAGGCGATCGTAGAACTGAGTAATAAAAATAATAGGGCAGTAAAGTTAATAAAAATTCCTAATACAAATAAGCCAAAATAAATCAGCCAAGGTGACATCAAGACTACAAACTGTAGCCAAGAAAGTAAGCCCAACTTACCAAACTTGCGGGAGCGAAGGTATCCCCACCCCAATAGAGAGAGGGTAAGTATAAATACGGCGATGGGAATAAATGCAGTTGATTTCATAAAAATAAATTACAGGAAATTGCCGCGATTCATGCTGTAAAGCCACAATTCACTACAATTTCTTCACAAATTGCAGCGCTTTGCGCTGTAAAACCCAATGATTAATGACGCGGCGCAAAGTGCCGCGTCATTAATCATTGGGTTACTAGTGGTACGGCGCTTCGCGCCGCACCACTAATTTGGGGTTTTTATAGCGCAAAGCGCTATAGTAAAAATAGGTTTTGATCAAGAAATGTAATGCCTCAAACACTCGATACAGACGTAATAGTAATAGGTTCAGGATTAGGCGGACTAGTCACAGCGACACAACTAGCTGCCAAAGGGGCAAAGGTAATTGTTTTGGAACGCTACTTAATTGCAGGGGGCAGTGGAGGTTACTTTGAGCGCAATGGTTACCGCTTTGATGTGGGAGCTTCGATGATTTTTGGCTTTGGCGATCGCGGTACGACTAATTTGCTCACCCGCGCCTTGGCAGCGGTGAACATGAAAATGGAAACAATTCCCGATCCTGTGCAAATTCACTACCATTTGCCAAATAACCTAGAGATAGAAGTACACCGTGACTATGAGCAATTTATTAGAGAATTAGGCGATCGCTTTCCCCATGAACGGGAGGGATTGCGTAAGTTTTATGACGAGTGTTGGCATATTTTTAATTGCTTAAATGCGATCGAGTTGCTATCCCTCGAAGAATGGCGCTACTTGATGCGGGTATTTTTCCAGAATCCTCTCGCTTGTCTAGGTTTAGCGGCGTACTTACCGCAAAATGCAGGGGACATCGCCAAAAAATACATCCGCGATCCTGAACTTTTACAATTTATTGATATGGAGTGCTACTGCTGGTCAGTAGTTCCTGCCGATCGCACCCCTGCCATCAATGCAGGAATGGTATTTAGCGATCGCCATTATGGCGGCATCAACTATCCTAAAGGCGGCGTGGGTAAAATTGCCGAACTGCTAGCGGAGGGTTTGACCAAAGTAGGCGGCGAAATTCATTATGGTACGAGGGTTACGCAGATTATTCCTAAGTCAAAATCTGGAATGGGGGCGATCAGCGTAAGGTTGGCTAATGGCAAAATTCTCTATGCTAAAAAAGTTGTTTCCAATGCTACTAGATGGGATACATTTGGAAACTTGCTCAAGGATGAACCCTTACCCAATGGCGAAAAAGGCTGGCAAGAACGCTATCAAAAGTCACCTAGTTTTCTAAGTTTGCATCTCGGTGTTGCCGCTTCTGCCATTCCCAAAGACATTGCTTGTCACCATATTCTGCTGGAAGATTGGAAAGATATGCAAAAGGAACAAGGCACAATTTTTGTGTCAATCCCTACTTTGCTTGATCCTGACCTAGCGCCAGAGGGATTCCATATTGTGCATACATTTACTCCTAGCTGGCTGAGTGAATGGGAAGATTTGTCAGCGGCAGAATATGAACATAAAAAAGAACAAGCCGCCCAAAATCTTTGCGATCGCCTCTCAGCAATTTTCCCAAAACTAGAGGATTGCTTGGACTATCAGGAAGTCGGCACACCCCGCAGCCACCGCCGCTTTCTCGGTCGCGCCGATGGAACCTATGGACCAATTCCCAAAAATAAACCTTGGGGACTCTTAGGAATGCCCTTTAACCGTACTTCCATTCCCGATCTCTACTGCGTGGGCGACAGCACCTTCCCAGGACAGGGATTAAACGCGGTGGCGTTTTCAGGGTTTGCCTGTGGTCATCTAGTCGCTTCTAGCCTAGGAATAGCATAAGTAAAAGCCCATTTTTTTGATGGCACGGCGAAGACGTGCCATCAAAAAAATGGGCTTTCAGTAATTGTGAAGCGCCGTATACAGATCCAGAGCGAAATTCTCATGGCTTGGATGGGGCATATAAAAACTTAATCTAAGATGGCTTTGCGATATCTGTAGGGCTTTTAAGCTATAATGGCATGGTGTTTTTGAGTCTTTATTCAAAAGGCATCCTAAAACATCATTAAAAGCACAACCTAAAAATCCTTACCTCTGGAGTTGTTTACCTTCATGCCTGATACCATTACAGAAACTTACAATGCTAATCAGATCCAAGTTCTTGAGGGTCTTGAAGCAGTTCGTAAACGCCCTGGGATGTATATCGGCACAACTGGGCCCAAAGGTTTACATCACTTAGTTTTTGAGGTCGTTGACAACAGTGTAGACGAAGCCCTTGCAGGACATTGCGATCGCATTTTAGTGGAACTGATGCCCGATGGCTCGGTTCAAGTCTCCGACAACGGACGCGGTATTCCCGTTGATATCCACCCTAAAACTGGCAAGTCAGCCCTCGAGACGGTACTGACTGTCCTCCATGCTGGGGGCAAATTTGGCAATGGGGGTTACAAAGTTTCGGGCGGTCTTCATGGTGTTGGCATTTCTGTAGTAAATGCTCTTTCGGAATGGGTGCAAGTATCCGTATGGCGCTTAGATACGGTCTACAACCAAAGATATGAGCGCGGTTTTCCTGTCACTGAGTTAATTCCTGCTAAAAGCGATGAAGTAAGACGCGGCACACAAGTACGTTTCAAGCCTGATTCACAAATCTTTACGACTCAAACTGAATTTGAATACGACATTCTCGCTAGCCGCCTCAAGGAACTTGCCTATCTCAATGCTGGCGTAAAAATCGAATATAGCGATCGCCGAGGCGCAGAAGTTCGCACCGACATCTTCTGTTACGAAGGTGGTATTCGCGAATATGTTGCTTACATGACTCGTGAAAAAGAACCGATTCATCCCGACATTATCTATGTCAATGGCGAGAGGGACAATGTAGTTGTGGAAGTGGCTCTGCAATGGTGTATCGACTCCTATAACGACAACGTTCTAGGCTTTGCCAATAACATTCGCACCATCGACGGTGGAACCCACTTGGAAGGTTTAAAGACCGTTCTCACTCGCACCATGAATGCCACCGCCCGCAAGCTGAAAAAGCTCAAAGAGGGAGATTCCAATCTCGCAGGTGAAAATGTTCGGGAAGGTTTAACTGCTGTAATCTCAGTCAAAGTCACTGATCCAGAGTTTGAAGGTCAAACTAAAACTAAGCTCGGCAACACCGAAGTGCGCGGTATTGTTGACTCCTTTGTCGGTGAAGTTCTCAATGAATATTTAGAGTTTCATCCTGCGGTGGCAACTTCAATTATTGAAAAGGCTCTGCAAGCCTTTAATGCTGCCGAAGCCGCCCGCCGCGCCCGTGAGCTAGTCCGCCGCAAGTCCGCGCTAGAGTCTTCGACTTTGCCGGGCAAACTCGCCGATTGCAGTTCTCGCGATCCTAAAGAATCCGAAATCTTCATCGTGGAGGGAGATTCCGCGGGGGGCTGTTTTGATGGCGATACGCTCGTTGCCTTGACTGATGGACGCAATCTTAGCTTTAAGCAACTGGTCGAAGAAGAAAAAGCTGGCAAGCAAAACTTCTGCTACACAATTCGCAATGATGGCACGATTGGCGTTGAAAAAATTATCAACGCTAGAATTACTAAGCAAAATGCGGAAGTGATTCGGGTTACTTTGGATAATGGGGAGCAGCTAATTTGTACGCCTGATCATCCTTTTATGCTGCGCGATCGCACTTACAAGGCGGCGGCTGAATTGACCACTGACGATTCATTAATGCCTCTCTATCGCAAGCTTTCCAGTAAAGCCGATCAAGGAATAACCATTGATGGTTACGAGATGGTTTGGAATCCAAAATCTGATGGTTGGTTGTTTACGCACATGATCGCTGATTGGTACAACCGTTATCAAGGTGTTTACCAAGCTGAAGAAGGTGAACATTGCCATCATCTTGACTTCAATAAGCTCAATAACAATCCCACTAATCTCCAGCGCTTGCCAGCTTTAGAGCATTTACAATTGCATCAAGTTCACATTGCCAAGACTTTGCATCGTCCTGAAGTGATCGAGAAATGCCGTCAATTGAAAACTACGGCAGAATTTCGCGATCGCATGAGTCAGAGAATGCAGAAACCTGAAACTAGAGAAATCCTCTCGCAACAGGCAAAAGCCCAGTGGCAAGATGCTGATTACAAAGCCTATATGATGGCAAAGTGGCGTGAATTTTATGAGGGCAATCCTAATTATCAACAACAAAATCACCAGCAGCTAGATAGAATTCAGCGCGAATATTGGAGTAAACCTGAACATCGTCAGCAACAATCTACAAGAACAAAAGAATTTTTTGCTCAAAATCCTGAAGCGAGACAACGCTTATCAGAAATTGCTCAACAGCAATGGCAAGATCCAGAATTGATTGATTGGCGGCGTGTAAAAACTCAGCAGCAATGGACAGATAGCTTTAGAGCAAACCGTAAGTCTGCATTGCAACAAACCTATTACCGCAAAACTCTATCTGCCCTTAAACAAATCGCAGTCGAGAATGGCTGCCTTGATTTAGATGCCTATCGCGCTTATCGCATTGATAGCCGCGATAAATCTCTACTCAAATTTGAAACATTTTGCGATCGCTACTTTGAGGGCAATTCTGAACTTGCGGTCGAGGCGGTGGCTAATTACAATCATCGCATTGTCAAAATCGAGAAGCTGACTGAGCGCATTGATGTCTATGACATCGAAGTGCCAAACACTCATAACTTTGCCCTTGCATCTGGTGTATTTGTGCATAACAGTGCCAAGCAAGGACGCGATCGCCATTATCAGGCAATTTTGCCACTGCGCGGTAAAGTTCTGAATATCGAACGCGCCGATGACAGCAAGATTTATAAAAACAACGAAATCCAAGCCCTAATTACGGGCTGTGGGTTGGGAATTAAAGGCGAAGACTTTAATGAATCACAACTGCGCTATCACAAGATTATTTTGCTAGCCGATGCTGACGTTGATGGAGCGCATATTCGCACACTTCTACTCACGTTCTTCTATCGCTATCAAAGAGAACTTCTCGATCGCGGCTTTATCTATATTGGCTGTCCTCCACTCTATAAATTGGAGCGTGGTAAAAGTGCTCAGTACTGCTACAGCGACAGTGACCTGCAAGCAGCGATCGCCTCTTTCCCTCCCAATGCCAATTACAATATTCAGCGCTTTAAAGGGTTGGGTGAAATGATGCCGCAGCAGCTATGGGAAACCACAATGAACCCTGCCACGCGATCGCTAAAACGGCTCACCATTGAAGATGCTGCTGAAGCTGATCGCATCTTTACAATTTTGATGGGTGACAAGGTTGCGCCGCGCCGCGAGTTTATTGAAACCTACGGTTCTAAAGTGGGACTTGCCGATCTAGATATATAATTTTCAAAAGCGTAGCTTAGCTGCGCTTTTGAAAATTATATACTCTTCAAATTTATGCCTGCCTCTCGCAATGATTGGTTTCCCACTTCGATCTGGCACTTTGCGATCGCCGATCATCAAGCTTTAAATGCGACTCTGCTCCAAGAAATTTATGAAGAGCAACAACGCGATCGCCAAGGGGAAAAGTGGTCAAATGTGATGGGATGGCATAGCGTCAATAATTTACATGAACGCGATCGCTTTTCAGAGTTCGTGAAAATTATTCATGAGCATGTCGCCGAGGTTGCCAGTTTTATGCAGTGGGACTTGCAGAAGTTCTCATTAAATATAACGACTTGCTGGGCGATCGTTAATGGCAAGTTTGCTTCTAATTCGGTGCATAATCATCCCAACTCAATTTTGAGCGGAGTCTATTACCTCAAAGCTCCTGAAAATTGTGGCGGCATCTTTTTTAATGACCCGCGTCCTGCCTCACAAATGATTATCCCTCCAGTTACGGAGTTTAATCTTTGGACGCATCCCAAAATCAGCTATAAGCCCCATGAAGGGACAATGCTTCTATTTCCCAGTTGGTTGCTCCATGGTGTCGATATGAACATGAGCGAAGACACTAGAATTGCGATTAGCTTTAATATCGGCATGATTCCGATAAAACATTAATGGCAGCGCATTGCGCCGCCATTAATGTTTGGGGTTTTAGAAGTTCTAAGCGATCGGAGTCAACTTAACACTAACGATAATATCGTTATAGTCAAAATCGCCGCCGCCAGCAAGATCTTCAAATCCGAAGGTGTTATTACCTAGCAATCGAATGTGATCGATACCGTCTCTATTTGCCCCTAGGTAGGAGAAGTAGACCGTAGGATCGTTGTTGAAGTTAGTGTCTGAGAAGGATGCTGTGGGATTGCTATTGATGATGATGAAAGGTGCAAAAATAGAGCCAGCATCAAAAATACCTGTTTTTTCTGCCGTACGTTGGTTGCCAACGACCAAATCTTCAATTGAAGTAAGACGATTAGTAACCGCAGCCGAAGCGTACTCCAGTGAGTCAACCTTGACGATATCACCGTTACTCTTTTTAATGTCACCTGCAACATTTTCAACCTTGTAGAAGCCGATAAAGTTATTAAAGGCTGCCTCACGATTGAGAGTAAATGTCGCTTCGACCTTTGGAAATAGATTGGCATCAAAACCAGTCGCCAAATCGCTTCTCAAATCAATGACTTCACCTTCGCGATCATCTTGCAGTCCAGTACCTAAGACAAGACCACTGGTGCCAGCTTCAGCATTAATCACAAGATTATTGAATCTGATGCTAAAAGAAGCAGTACTAAGCTGTTGGAAGTTAGTAACACTCGAGAAGATTACTTTCTCAAAAGATTTTGTCTTGAGAACTAGGTCTCTGCTGGTAGTTCTGTCATCAATGCTGAAAAAGCGAAGTTTTGAGTTCACATCAAAGCTGAGAACTCTCTCTAATCCATCAGAAGTGAATCCATTAGGACTATTGTTAATCGTGGAGAAGATTACCTTGGCACGACTTAGAGCTTTTTCCTCATAGTCGTCATCACCAAGCTTGCTGCCATCAATTGTGCCTTCGTCATCATCAACAATAAACACACCAAGTTCACTCACCTGATTAGAACTACTGCTCTTGATCGTGAAGGAGATAGTTGGGTTATTGCTGCTACCACCTGCGATCGTGATAGTTCCATTGTTGTTAGTCAACTGTAATGGAACTGAGTCTGCGGGGAATTGGAGAATGCCTAGTTTTACAGGAACGTTGCTATCAAAGTCATTGTCATTGAGCAGTGCGTAAGTATTTGGCGCAATCAAGGCAAGCCCTTCTAACTTCTCAACACCTGTATAGCCAAACTTAGCCGCGTTAGCGATTAGGGTTTTGTCCACAGGCTTGATTTTGGCGGCAATCAACTCTGCGGGAGATAGCTGCTCAATAGTTCTGTTATCTGGTAAATCGGTAAGATTGTCTGGATCGTTGACATTAGTGGCATTCTTTAAATCAATCTCATAGATAAATTTATTGGATGTATCGTCGGAACGATCATCGCGCTCTACTACGGCGAACTTGCCATTGCCAAGGGATACTGCATCGCCGATCTTGTCGGTTTTGGCAGTACCCGTGCCAGTTATATTGTCAAGAATATAAAGGTATTCAGCAGTAACCACTTTGGTACTAATATCAAATTCAAGAATCCTGAGATTGCGAGAGCCTTTAGATGTAGTATCAGTGTCTGAATCAGGATTATCGATCGCACTCTGAATGAAAGCATAGAGCTTATCACCTTCGATCGCCACTGCTTCAAAACCGCGATTATTGCGGCGTTGGGCATAGACTTCTGGCAACACTTCAGTACCGAAGTTATCGGTGGGGTCGGCAGTCGCGGCGGCTGTGCCGATGGGAATGAAGCGATCCAGTAATTTGCCATTGACATCAAACTGATAGATAGCAGGACGATATTCATCTACGAGCCAATAATTGCCCTTAGCGTCAACGGCGATCGCTTCTACATCAGCACCAAGGGGATCGTTCTCCAGAATTTTCAAACTATCATCAGCTTGAATCTCAACGCCAACTTCATCAGTGTAGGCAGTTCCGCCTACTCCTGCTTGCAAGTTGGGTAAGCCTGTTAGCTTGGTGACACCATCGGCTCGAAACAAACCTGTTCTCTTAGTGATCTCGATTTTGCCAGTGGTGCGGTTTAGCTCAAAGCTGACGATCTCTGGTTGGAAGTCGGGCAGTAGGAAGGGGCGATTTTGAGCTGTAGCTTCTCCATTGGGTCCGCGATCAGTGTTGGCGACAAATTTCAAGTTGCCATTTTCAGCAGTTCCCACAAAAAATAGCCCAGATAATCCGCCCAGTAAAATATCGTCTCCTTTGGCAGTTGTACCTAGCTTAGGCAGATTCTCAAACTCAAAAGTTTTGAGTTGAAAAGCCAGTGGAGTTGGTTCTGCAACATCATTGAGAGCAACTGTAACTTGAGCTTCGCTAAATAGATTCTCGGCATCACTAACTCTGACTTTGACATTGATACTGGAGTTGCGCTCAAAGTCGAGGTCGCCGCTATCGGTTACTCTGATCTCGCCTGTAACGGGGTCGATGCTGAAGGGAGCAACGTCATTAGCATTGAGGTCATTGTTGCCGCCTGTGATTTCAAATTTCAGTCTGTCGCCAGCCGCAAGGTTAGCATCGGTGGCAGTGACTTTACCAACTACTGTGCCATTGCCTAGATTTTCATTGACAGTGAAGGTTACAGGCGCGATCGCGGCGGGAGCAACGTTAATAGTAGGATTGTTGCCCGCGTTAACATCGACAACTACATTGGTCGCGGTGAGGTTGGCGATCGCCGTATTCTTGATAACCGCGATCTGAGTTCCATTACGACTGATGATGGCATCATTGACATCTTGGGTAATCGTCAAGTCACTTAGCTGAGTTACTCCCGCCAAATCAACACGGATCGTGTCAACAATGGGGTTGAAGTCTGTAATTGTGTTGCGATTGGCTGGTAGATCGACGTTGGCAATCCAGAAAGTATCTCTGCCAAGTCCACCAGAGATAGTATTGCCGCCCAATCCGCCAAAGATTGTATCGTCTCCATTCTCCCCAAATACTTCGTCATTAAAAGAAGCAAAAATTGTGTCATTGCCTTCGCCGCCAAACAGCTTGTTGCCGCCATTACCATCGGCGGCATCTAGTACATCGTCTCCATCTTCGCCACGAAGAGTGTCGTTGGTGAAAGCGAACAAAAAGTCATTGCCGCCACCACCATTAATGGTATTCCCGCCAGGTACTTTATCAAGGATGTCGTCAAGTACATCAACATCTAAGATGCTGTCAATTACATCACTGATGGGGGTTCCGTTAAAACTTGCCATTAATTTATCCTCTGAATTTTTTTAACACCAAATAAAGAAGTGGCTACGCAGTTTCTTTATTTGGAAACCCATACTGGGTTTGGTTTTCAATCTTCAAAAGTGTAACTACACTTTTGAAGATTGATACATAAAGCGCGGATCGTGCGATCGCAAACTCTAATTAAGTAGCTAGGCATAAGTAAGCTAAAAACCAAAAACGTTGTTCCGCCCGCTACGCGGGCGGAACAACGTTTGGCTAAAGATAGTTTTGAGAAGGTTTGTCATGCCATGACAATAGTAATGATTGGTCAGATACTTGTCTGTATCCGATGAACGCAGCATCTAGTCCTAGAATTTTCTCACTCGCTACGCGAGTGAGAAAATTCTGGGTTGCTTAGACGAACGCGAAGTTCGCTGCGGTTAAGCTAGCAGTGTCTACGCCTGTGAAGGTAGCGATCGTTTTGCCGCCAAAAGCAATGGTGTTGCCAGTGCGAACCAAGTCAGCAAAGCCGAAGCTTGCACCTTGGAAACCAATCACATCAGTGCCAGATACAAAGTCAGTTACGGTATTGGCGCTAGCAGGGGCTTCACCACCGAAGATCCAGAACTGGTCAGCACCAGCGCCACCAGATAGCAGATTGCCGCCACCGAGGTTGCCAGAAATGTAGATCTTGTCATCGCCTGCGCCGCCCAATACACGACCATTGCTGCTGTCAGCAACAAAGAAGGTGTCATCGCCAGCACCGCCAGAAATGCGGAATCCGCTTACGCCTTGAGCGAAGAACTCATCATCACCTGATCCACCAAAGGCGCGATCGTTGTTAGAAATGGTGATTGTGTCAGCACCACTACCAGTGTCGATGCGGTTGCCGCTTGCCAAAACGCCGCCAAATTGGCTGTCCACAACGTCGTTACCAGCACCAGTAAACACGATGTCATTAACACCGCTAAATCCTGTGGTGATACCAGCTTCCACTGTGTCAGAACCAGTGGTTGCGCCGCCAACTAGGGTTGTGCTTTGAACGAGGTTAGCGTTGGGAGCGATCAAAAATGCCAGTTGACCACCTTCAACAAGGTTTTCTTGTCTGGTTGCAATTCCATTGCCGTCGCTATCAATGTTGGTAGCGGTAATGATCGAACCATCACGAACGCTGTGAGCTTGAACATCAAAAATGAACAATTCACCTGATTTTGCGCCAAACAAGTTAGAGATATCGAGGATGCCAGAGGTTTCCCAGTTGCCAAGATCGGTTGCTAAAGGATCTGTTTGACCAGCAGGAAGGGCAGTGCGATCAACTTCATAGACACGCTTCAAGGTTGCGGCGGGATCTGCGGCGGCGGGATCGATTACGAATGCAGAAGCATCTTTTCCTGATGTACCACCAAAGATACCTGAAGCACTGGAAAATGCGCGATCTTCTTGAATATAGATCTTGCCATTGTCTGCCCAATCAAGGTTGTCAGGGTTACGCAAGCCAAAATCTTTCTTGTCAGCATCGTCGCCATCGTAAATGATTTTGATAGAAGCGGTGATGTTGCCTGTAGCAATGCCGCCAAAGTCAACATCAAGAATGTTAGTTGTACCCCATTGATCGGCAGTGCCGCTAACACCAGTAGATAGAAATACAGCCTGTGTGCCATCAGCAGGATTTGTGGCTTGATCTTCGAGGCGTTGGAAATTATATGCACCAAGTGCGCCGTCAATTTCGTTCTGCTTGGCATAGGTGACATAGCCCAAAGCATCGTATCCCTCTGTGCCAGCCAAAGCAGCGTTAAAGTAAGGAATCTCAACAAACTTACCGTTTAATGAACTTCCTGTACCAGCAAACTGAGAGGCATCAGCTTCAATTACATCATCGGCAACGTTAGGGTCATCAGCTACCCATGCGTACAACTTACCTTGTCCCAAACCATTGCGATCTAAGAAACTGCCATCACCTTTAGCGTTCTTATCGCCAACATAGAGCTTCAAAGATGCACCTCGATTGTCATCAGCAATCAAGAAGGCAACTTTATCGGTTGTGCCTGTGTTTAGCTCAGTGACTGTCTCAAAAGTAGCACGACCAAGTGCGGGTAAAGCCCACAGGGTCTTGGTGCTTGGGTCTTGAGCATACATTGTGCCGCCACTAGCAAAATCTTCTTCTCCACTGAAGAAGATGCGATCGGCTAGACCAATGCCAGCGCCAAACTGATTTGCTTCAAATAGTCCAGCAGAGCAGAAACGATTTAGACCATTAAAATCAAGGTCGGAAGGGCTGTCAACGACTTCACCAGCACGATTGATGATGGTGTCATAGGCTAAGCCAGCGTCTGTAATTTTGAATGTACGCTTGTCAACATCAAAGAAGTTAGTTCTAGCACCAGCAAGTTGTGTGCCGTTGGCAAGAGTATATTTATAACCGTCGGTTGGACGAACTTCATTAACAACTAGTAAGCGAACAGTTGTGTCGTTGAGTGAGTAAGCACCAATACCGTCCAAAATGCCGACTGGTGTATAGTTCCCGATTGTTTCGCCAACGGTAAAGATTGGATCAACGGTGTAGCCACCTAAACCTTTAACCTGTGCAGGAGCGTTCGTATCAAAAGTGAAGCCTGTCATATTTTTCTTGCGTTATATTTATTTGAAGAGTTAAATATCGAGATTTCGACTTAATTGGATATTGTCATAACATTTCAAAAAACCTAAGTATGCCTAAACACATTAAATAACTACTTTATAAATATTTTTTAATCACACAAAATATAGTCAAAGCTTATCCATTTCTTAACTAAAAACAAATTAAAACTTAAACTAATCATAACTATTCCAAGGCAATAACTTGATAGGTAAATTTCTGCAATACTTAAAAAGTAAAATCTCAAAAAAGAAATGGCGGCGCATCGCGCCGCCATTTCTTTTTTGAGATTTAAAAGCCAGCTATTAATAATTTTCTGGCTGTATCAGCATCTACTGGCTTAGAGAAAATATAGCCTTGGCAAAATTTGCAACCCAAATTATTTAGTTGATCTAACTGGTCTTGTGTTTCTACACCCTCAGCAATTACTGACATATTCAAGCTTTTGGCAAGAGCAATGATCGCTGTGATGATTTCGGTATTTTTACCATTTTTGCCAATGCGGATAATGAATGAACGATCTATTTTTAATTGTTCAATTGGTAAGCGATGTAAATAACTGAGAGAAGAATAGCCAGTTCCAAAGTCATCGATGCTTAATTGAATATGACGATGTTGCAACTGATCAATGATTCTAGCCGCAAGTTCGGCATTCTCCATAATTGCTCTTTCTGTAATCTCCAATCTTAGCGAACTGCCTTTTATCCCAGTTTCTGCAAGAACTGAGTCAATTTGTGTTAGTAGATCAAAAGTCATAAAATGTCTAACTGATAAATTGACGCTCATCGTCACTGTCTCATCAATCAGTCCTTCAGTTTGCCAGTTTCGTAATTGTTGGCAAGCTTGGCGCAGGACAAATAGATCGATCGCCACAACTGCCCCCATTTCCTCAGCGATCGGAATAAAGCTATTAGGCATGACTAGCCCCGCCTGTGGATGATGCCAACGTACCAAAGCTTCAAAGGAAGAAATCTGACGATCGCCGATCGCCACTATCGGTTGATAGTAAGTTTCAAATTGATTTTGCTCGATCGCAACTCTTAGTTCCGACTCTAGTTGAAAGTTATGCAATGCGTGGCTATGCATAGGTTGTTCAAAAATCTGATAACAAGCCTTTCCATTTGCTTTAGCCCGATACATAGCTGTGTCGGCATCCCGCAGTATATGCTCAGGTTGTTTGTAAACATCACTGCCTATGACGATGCCGATGCTGACATTGGTAAATACTTGATAGGAACCAACTTGAAATGGAGCAGCTAATTCTTTGAGTATTTTCTTGGCAAGGTTAACTGGCTCACTACGGGCATTTACATTTTGCAATAAAATCGTGAACTCATCGCCCCCTAGTCGGCAAAAGGTAGTGTCTGGGCGCAAACATAGCTCAATGCGGCGGGCGATCGACACCAATAATTGATCGCCAACCAGATGCCCTAGAGAGTCATTTACCGATTGAAAGCGATCGCAGTCCAAAAAAAGTACCGCAAACTGATAGCTAGAGGCTTGATTGACCTGTTGAAGAAGCTGTTCCAATCTTTTCATGAACCATGTACGATTGGGCAATCCTGTCAGCACATCATGGAGAGCTAGATGGAGCAGTCTTTCTTGGGCTTGGAGGCGTTCTGATATTTCCTGTTCTAATTGGGCTGTCCGTTGCTTCACGCGCTGTTCTAGCTCTACATTCAGTTGACGGATTTCTCTTTGAGCCGCCCTCAAACTGAGGTGGGTTTGAATCCGCGCGAGGACTTCATCGAGTTGAAATGGTTTGGTGATGTAGTCTACGCCCCCCACACTAAAGGCTTTGACCTTATCGATCACTTCATCCAAAGCACTTAAAAAAATTACAGGGATATTCTGAGTTTGTTCGTCAGCCTTGAGCCGCTGACAAACTTCGTAGCCATCGACATTGGGCATCATGATGTCTAGCAAAATCAAGTCGGGATTGGCAGCTTGGGCAACGGTTAAAGCCATCAGTCCATCGGTGACACTTCGTACCTTATAGCCCTGCTCTGTCAAGGTGGTTGACAAAAAACGCAGGTTATTGGGCTTATCGTCAACAATTAGTATGTCACCGCTGTATTTTTTAGTCATCATGATTCAGACATTAGCTCAAGGGCTATGGTTGCGGAAGCAATGATTTGATTGTAACAAAAATTGTTGACAAGACTGATTAAAGACTGAATTAACAGGGGATCATTACTGGGAACTTCTTTAAGCAATTCTGTGATTAGGTCATTATCCGCCAGTGTGGCGGCTAGTTGTAATTGTTTAACCCAGTCTTTGGGGCTTTGGATTAGTTGTTGCGTGAGGACAGCTTGGACAATTTCTGGATCGTCGGAACGATCAATTCTGGATAAATCACTGTCTTCCTCTTTGTAAACATAGGTTACGCCCAAATATTCGGTGAGCTTGTTAAATATGAGAGCTTCGCGAAAGGGCTTCCGCACAAAGTCATCACAGCCTGCGGAGAGAATGATCGTTCTTTCTTCTTCGAGCGCACTGGCGGTGAGGGCAATGATCACTGTGGCTTGTCCTTTGAGATGGGATTTGATTTGGCGAGTTGCTTCATATCCATCCATTACGGGCATTCGCATATCCATCCAAATTAGATGGGGTTGCCATGCTTCCCAGATAGCGATCGCCTCTGCACCATTTTCCGCTTCCTGTACTAAGAAGCCGACATCTTCCAAGATTTTGACCAGTAAATAACGACTTTCCCAGCGATCTTCGACGACGAGAATCCGATATTCGGGCTGATCGGGAGCTAAGCCGATCACATAGCGATCGCCTGTAATTTGAGGATTGACCATTAACTGCGATATCTTTACGGGCAAATCCACCACAAATTGACTACCCGCACCGATTTGGCTACTGACTGTGATTTCACCACCCATGATTTGGGCAAATTTGCGACTAATCGAAAGCCCCAGCCCTGTGCCTTCCATCGTTCTTTTACCGATTTCGGTTTGTTCAAAGGGTTCAAAAATTTTATCCAAATAATCTTCAGGAATGCCAGCGCCAGTATCTTTGAGCGCAAATTGTAAGGTGCTGTCCGCGACTAAGTTTATGGATAGGTTGACCGAACCACGATCTGTAAATTTGACCGCATTGCTCAAGAGATTGATTAAAATTTGTCGCAATTTGCCTTCATCGGTACTAATCCACTGCGGCACTAAGGGCGATCGCCTAAATATTAAGTCTAAATTTTTATCACTAGCCCGCAGCCTAAACATTTTTTCGATGGTTTCCAAGAGGTGATACAGATCAAAGCTGGTTGTATTAAGCGAGATACTTCCTGATTCAATTTTGGACATATCGAGAATGTCGTTAATTAGTTCCAATAAATGTTCACCGCTTTCATGGATGATTTTGATGTAGGAGCGATGGCTGTCTTTGAGAGAGCTATCGCGAATGATCAGTTGTGTGAAATCAAGAATGGCATTGAGCGGTGTTCGCAGTTCATGGCTCATGCTTGCCAAAAAGTTCCCTTTGGCTTGGCTAGCGGCTTCGGCGGCTTGTTTTGACTGTTTGAGGTTTTCCTCAGCTTGTTTGTGATCTATGCCGATCGCAATGCCATTGGCAATGGATTCTAGTTCTTTTACATCATATTCTAAATGAGAAATAGAAATCAAAAGCATGATGCCGATCACGCGAGTTTTGATGATCAGAGGATATCCCACCAAGGATTGAATCCCTATGGACTTTAACCACTCCTGATCATCTTCAGTTAATGCTTCCATAAGCTGATCCGTTAGCAGTGGATGAAATTTCCCATTAAAAATTTCATCAATTATTTCTGGAGAAATCATGCCGCAAAATCGTTTGCTATCAGCTTGATTATAATTTCCTGCATGGGCTTGAAGATCTAAACCGTTACCTGTGGAGTTGATCGCCCAAATTTGCGTGAAGGAAATACCCATGTGCCGCCATAGCGACTCGGCAAAAGAATGTAATACTTCCTGAAGTCCATTTAGTTGTGTCGATGCATAGCCGATCTCTGCCATTAATATCGATAAATGCACTCTATCCAATAGTTCTGTTTCTACTTTTTTGCGATCGCTAATGTCAAAAATTGCTCCATCTAGGTACATTAAATTCTGATTCTCATCAAAGATCCCCTGTCCCCTTTCATAGAGCCAATGCACATTTCCGCGAATGTCAATAATTCGATATTCCACCACAAAAGACTGACCCGAATCCAAACATTCTTGAACAATTAATTCTAATCTGCTGCGGTCTTCAGGATGGATAATGCTTGACCAAGTTCTTGCGTTTTCGCTGGTAAATTCTGCGGCTGAGTAGCCTGTAATCTCGGTGACAGAACCACCAATAAAGATCATCGTCCAGTCGCTATCATTGGCACAACGATAGACAATTCCTGTAAAGTTATTCACTAAACTTCTAAATCGCACTTCCGATATCTGTAAATCCCTAGTGCGCTCTTGAATGCGAGATTCTAGATACTCATTAACTTTTCCTAATTCCCGAAAGGATTGTTCTAATTGAGTCGCCATCAGGTTAAAAGTCTCTGAAAGCAACTTTAATTCTTTGACCTTCGCCGATGGTACTTTTTTCTGTAAGTTGCCACTAGCTATGGATTGACTGGCTAGGGTCAGTCGCATCAGCGAGCGATTGATCTGTTGAGTGGTAATCACGCCAATGGCGATCGCGCCCACAAAAATGAGAAAGTTGAATACCAATGTCTTTTGGCGATTGCGCTCAAAGTCCTCCGTAAAGTCGGATTCAGGCATGATCACGATGATTTTCCAATCCAGTCCCCGTCCATCTTGGAAGGGTAGCACTTTTAGAAATATATTTTTGCCAGCGATCGCAAATTTTAGATCTTGTGGCGTGGTTATCTGTGCCAATGAGGGAGATTGCGATTCTAAATTCTCTTTTAAATGCTTCTCTAAATACAGCGCCGCAGCCTTGATCATCGGTTGATTGCTATCCCGAATCATCGTGCGCTTGGTTGGACTATTGGGCGACTCTTCCAGAAGCGAACTTGCCACCAATAGCCCCGATGGTTCCACAATCAACGCTTCCCCAGATTTACCAATCTGCAAATCCGCTAAAAAACGATTGATATTTCCTAAGGTTAAATCGGCTCCTAACACGCCAATTCTCTTGGCATTATTATCATTTACCACAAGACTCGCCGTGATAATTTGTTGCGGTATTCTAAAGTCTTGATAAATGGGACTCCAAGCCGCTCCATTTGCCTTGACAGCAGCTTGGAACCAAGGTCTTTGGCGTGGATCATAGAGAATCTTCTCATCGCCAACAGCCACATTACTTTGAGCCATGCGATCGCCATTGGCATCAATTGGATATAAAAAACGTTGAAAATTTCTATTAGTAATTACTATTTCTAACAACTCTTCAGTTCGCGACTTACCTTGAGTATACTGGCGACTAATCCCCATAAACTTGCCAGTATTTTCTTCTCCATAATAAATCCAAGCCAAATTAGAGAATTGCCGTATCTGCCGCCACAAATACTTTTCGCTCTGGATACCTTCTGATTTTAAAGTTTCTTGCTGAATCGCATCGGCATTGATTCTATTAATCAAATGTGGCGTTTCCAAATAGGAAATAAGCTTTTGTTTAATGCGATCGCTAATTTCGGTCTGCAATTGACTAACCAAATTGGTTGTCATTTTCTGTTCACTTTGCCAAGTCAGCCAAGCCGTCAGCCCTGACATCCCTCCCATCAAAATCAAAAGCTGACCGATTAAAATCATCTTCAATGATAGTTCGGGTGGCTCTCGCCAAATTCGCCCTAGAGTTTGCCTTGCAATTTGCTTTAGTGAGAAGCGATCGTCCATAGAATCATTTTTGCCAAAAACTTAATAAATGTTCCGTTTATTTTACTCCTTCCCCACCCCAAGCCCAGTGGCGCACCGCACCATTAGTCTCAATCTGAACCAGAAAGTTGTTCCGCCCGCGTAGCGGGCGGAACAACTTTCTGGTTTTCAAGTAAGCGCAAAGCGCTATATTGTAACTTGGGGTTTTGGTATAATTGCCAAGCAGTAAAAAATATTAATCAATGAATACTTTTGATTTAGTCGTAATCGGAGCGGGACCAGCGGGCGGTCATTGCGCTCGCTTGTTAGCAAAAATTGGTCACAAAGTACTGCTAGTTGAAAGATATAAGGATTTCAATAGAAATAGTTTTTCTAGCGCAGGAACTCCATTAGCAACTTTAAAGCAATTCAATTTGCCCAATGAGGTTGTCGGCAGCTTCTGGAATAGACTCGTTATTGTCACTTCCAACAAGCAAGGAGTCTGGGAATCTGACGCTAATCAAGGATGCGTTTTAGACTTTACTAAGTTGCGAGAATTTCTAGCCAATGAAGTCAAAGCCAATGGCGGCGAAGTTTGGATGGGATCTCGCTATGTTGATCATTGCGAACAAAGTAATGGGATTTTGGTAACAATCAAGAATAATCTGACAAATGAATCCATTAAAGTTGTCTCAAGAGTCTTAGTTGATGCCACTGGAGCTAATCGAGCTATTACCTGCCGCAAAGGAAAGCCAAGATCTAAATTAACGACAGGAACTGGAGTTGAATACTTAGTCAGAGTTAACGATGAAGCATATGATCGCAATGCCAAGGCGTTGACTTTCTTATTGGGGCATAAATGGATGCCCAAAGGATATTCATGGATTTTCCCTATGGGAAAGAATCATCTCAAGATTGGTGCGGGAATATGGAATGAGGAGCATAAATTAGTTAAAGAAGTAAAACCTCTAAAATACTATATCGAGCTACTGCTCAAGGAATACGTTAAACCAGACGACTATGAAATTCTGGATATTCACGGCGAAACGCTTCGATATAGTCGTGGTTTGCAAGATACCTACACCCAAGGGAAAGCGATCGCCATTGGAGATACAGTTTCGACTGTTAATCTGCTTGGTGGTGAAGGCATTCGCCAAGCGATGTCTAGCTCCCAAATTGCAACTAAATACATCGATCAATTTTTAAAAGGAGATAGACTCGATTTTAATGGCTACAGGGAAGAAATGCATTCCATCTTTTTAACAAAATGGAAGATGTCAGAAAGCCTTAGTTCCCGGGTCTATATCGAAGGTGCTGACACCTTGGTGGACAAAGTTGTCTCCTATTTAAAGCCAATGAAGCTTGAAGATATTGTCAGAGTTCTTTTTTATTACGAATTTGATAAGGTTTCTAAAGGCTTGGGAAATTATATCTGGAGAAAGCTAACGTCAAAACTTAGATCTCTAGTAAGTTTGATCTCAAATTTGTTCAAAATATAGAAAGCTAGTGGCGGCACTTCGCGCCGCCACTAGCTTTTTTGGGATTAGGAGAAGGCATTTTAAATTAAGTAAGACTTTCTGCGCCTAAAGAATTTTTGATTGGGAAGAGATTAGAAATCCTATAAAAGATGTATGATAATGATTATCATTATTTTAAGTGTGAGCCATGTTATTGCAAACGCTTGCAAAATCTTTTAAATGCAAGGGCTGGAAAACCCACTCAGTCGTCACAATAATCGCGATCGCCACTAGCCTCGCCGCCTGTTCTATAACCAATCAAACCAATCAGCCCCTTAGTTCCACAACCCAAATATCCACAACTGCGCCTGTAGTCACGCCCGAAAATCTGCCGCTAGTTGTGGCGACCAACTCCATCGCCTGCGGGTTAGCAAAGCAGATTGCCGTTGACACGATTAATCTCAAATGTTTGATTGCCGCAGGTACAGCCCCCCATGTCTATCAGCCGAATCCTGATGATCGGCAAGCGATCGACTCCGCGCAGTTAATTCTCTATGGTGGTTATGACTTTGAGCCTAGTTTAATCAAATAGGACTTACGCAAAGAGAAAAAATGATGCGAAAATGAAGAAAGATTTGAGTAAAAGCAATGGTAAAAAAGTTTACTACGCTAGATTATTGCCAGT
>MNZA01000133.1 GCA_001873375.1 Oscillatoriales cyanobacterium CG2_30_44_21 | reverse complement strand
CCTTATGCGCTTCTAATTCACTTGGAGTTGGATTGCCTGCTTTTTTTGGTTCCAAGCTCTCTGTCTCTCTCTTTAGCTTGATAAAACTCGCAACTGTTTTGGGGTTGACCATAAACTGTTCCGCAACTTTACGAATTGATGTTTTTCCTGTTTCGTATGCTGATGCTATCTTGGTTCTTAAATCTAGAGAATATGGCATAAGGATATCTCACTAAACTTGCGATTTTTTAAGTCCAGTTATTGTACCGTATATTCCCTCAATAAGCTGTATCTGCAAAATAAACAAACCCTACAACTGATTTCAGCTTAGCTAAATATTTGTGGCGATCGCTAAAAAGACGATAAATTTTTAGAAGTCGCCGTCAATGGTAAAGCTGACTATTGGGTTACAGGCGATCACGCATTGCCCAACTATGTCCAAAAAATTATCTTCTGAATTTGCAACTGCTGTTTAATTTGAGCCTCCAATGCAATAAAAAAGTTAAGATGGTAGACTCTATGTAAATCAAAAGAAGCAAGTGGCGGCAGTTAGCGCCGCCACTCAGATTCGGGTTTTGTGTTTTCACAAGACTGAACTAAAGCGACAACTCTTGTAAATCAATAAAGGTCACGACATCAAGTTATGGATGCAGTTGCAGTACCGCCCAGCGATATCAAACCTAGTGAAATCCTGCGGCAAGCCGATACCGAAAAACTAGCGCGGATTCGCCACACTTGTTCCCATGTGATGGCGATGGCAGTCCAGAAGTTATACCCCGATGCGAAGGTGACAATCGGTCCTGCAACTGAAAATGGCTTTTATTACGACTTTGATCGCAAGGAAGCATTTACGCCCAGTGACTTGAAGGCGATCGCTAAGGAAATGAAACGGATCATCAAGTGGAATCAGCCCCTTGTGCGTCAGGAGCTGCCCCGTCCTGAGATGCTTGCCGAAATCGAAAAGCTGAATGAGCCTTATAAAATTGAATTGCTAGCGGCGATCCCTGAAGGGCAAGATATCAGCCGTTACTTTATCGGTGATCCTGAAAAATTTGAAAAACAACCTTGGTGGGATCTCTGTGCAGGTCCTCACCTCGACAGTACTGGCGATATTCATCCCGAGGCTTTTGCCCTAGAGAGCATTGCAGGAGCATACTGGCGCGGTGATGAAAAGAATCCGATGCTACAACGCATTTACGGCACGGCTTGGGAAAATGCTGAGCAGTTAGCGGCATACCACGCCATGCAGGAGGAGGCAAAGCGCCGCGATCACCGCACCATTGGTAAAGATTTGCAACTGTTCAGTATTCAAGAAGATGCGGGTGGCGGCTTGGTGTTTTGGCATCCTAAGGGCGCGATTATTCGCAACACCATCGAGACTTTTTGGAAAGATACCCATGTCCAAAATGGCTATGAGTCGGTAACTACGCCCCACATGGCAAATTTAGACCTGTGGAAAATCTCAGGACATAATGATTTCTATCGCGAAAGTATGTTTCAGCCGATGGAAGTTGAGCATCAGGTTTATCAGCTTAAACCGATGAACTGTCCATTCCATGTGCTGATTTATAAAGATACATTGCATTCTTACAAGGAGTTCCCAATTCGCTACGCCGAACTTGGCACGGTCTATCGCTATGAGCGCTCTGGAACCATGCACGGCTTGATGCGGGTGCGCGGCTTTACCCAAGATGATGCTCATATTTTCTGCACTGAGGCACAGATTGAACAGGAAATTCGCGGCGTTTTGGATTTAGCAGAATTAATTCTCTCTACTTTTGGGTTTGAGAACTACGAAATCAATCTTTCCACTCGCCCTGAAAAATATGTCGGTTCTGATGCGATTTGGGAAAAATCTACGGAAGCCCTTAAACAAGCGCTCAATCACAAGGGTTGGGACTATGTGATTGACGAAGGCGGCGGCGCTTTCTATGGTCCCAAAATCGATATCAAAATCGAAGATGCGATCGGTCGGCGTTGGCAATGTTCGACGATTCAGTTGGACTTTAATTTACCCGATCGCTTCCAAATGGAATATGTGGGCGAAGATGGCGCAAGACATCAACCGATCATGATTCACCGCGCCTTGTTTGGTTCCGTTGAACGTTTTATCGGCGTATTAATTGAAAGCTATGCAGGGGACTTCCCCCTCTGGTTAGCACCTGTGCAGATAAAGCTAATCGCTGTTTCCGATGCTCAAATTGAATATGCCGCGCAGGTTGCGGCGAAGATGAAGGCGCTAGGTTTGCGGGTACAGCTTGACCATAGCGGCGATCGCATGGCGAAGCAAATCCGCAAAGCGGAAATGGAAAAAATCCCTGTGATGGCAATAATCGGCGCGAAGGAAGTTGAGGCAAACACTCTCAGCATCCGCAGTCGTAAGCATGGTGAACTAGGCGCTATTTCTGTCGATGAAGTGATTAGCAAAATGCAAACAGCAATTAGCGATCGCAATTGGCTCTAAAGAGGCTTTAAATCTTTAA
>MNZA01000216.1 GCA_001873375.1 Oscillatoriales cyanobacterium CG2_30_44_21 | reverse complement strand
AACGACTCAAGGCTGGCTGGAACAACAACTATCTTAAGACTATCCTTGAGGCTTTAAATATAGTCATTGCTTAGCTTTCGCTAATTGTATCTTATTTTGTTAAGAAACGTGTGCGGTCGCCCTACCCCCTCATCAACCTTGCCCCAAACTAAATACACCTTACTACTCGACTTCTTGCCAAAAGCGATCGCTCAACATTGGTTCTAGATCTGACGAAAATTGCCACGAATTAGGGAACTCTATTTTTGAATATTCAGCTCTGACAGTTTTAAGCGCAATATTCCAAGCAGAGCTGAAACTGATGTTCCATCTTGTCTTTAAACTCGGTACTTCCACTAACAACGCCTCTAGCTTTTTGCATTGAGGTGTAAGTAACTCTGTCATTTTTGCATCCATATCATGATTACCACTATATTACAATCAAGGTTAGTATAACGATAAACTATAATCATTATCTGACTATGCCCAGTCCCGTAGCCACTACTTCTCTACTTCATCGCCGTTCTGCTCTATCTAGTTCTCAATTTCAAATAGAACTTTTAGAATCTATTGATCTTGACCAATTACCTGCTGGAGGAGATTTTGTCTCTATTCTCGATCGCAGTGGCTGGCAAAAGCTGACTCCATCAAAAATAGAAATCTTCCAAATTAATTTGGGCAAACTCTGCAACATGACCTGCCGCCATTGCCATGTCGATGCAGGGCCCGATCGCCATGAAAACATGGATCGCCAGACTATTGACGCTTGCCTGAAAGCTCTCGATCAAACGGAAGCGCATACCGTTGACATTACAGGCGGCGCTCCTGAATTGAATCCACATTTTCGCTATCTAGTTGAGCAATGTGTAGTGCGGGGCAAGCACGTTATTGATCGCTGCAATTTGACCGTTTTATTGTTGCCGACGATGACAGATTTACCTGCATGGCTAGGGGAGCGCGGCGTAGAAGTTGTCTGTTCATTGCCACATTTTCGACAAGTTAATACAGACAAACAACGGGGCGATGGCACTTTTGAGCAATCTATTCAGGCTTTGCGCCAACTCAATGCTGTGGGCTATGGCAAGGGCAATCCCAATCTAAAACTGACTTTAGTTAGCAACCCTCCTGATGCAACTCTATCTTGCAATCAAGCGGCAGTACTAGAACAAATGTGGAAGCAGGGCTTGAGTGAAAATCATGACATTACCTTTGATCGCCTAATTGCGATTAATAATATGCCGATCGCACGTCATTTAGAATGGTTGGAGCAGTCAGGCAATTTGCAAGCCTATATGGAACTGCTAGTTTCGTCTTTTAACCCTGACACCATATCAGGACTGATGTGTCGCAATACAATTTCCGTTTCTTGGGATGGCAAGTTATATGACTGTGATTTTAATCAAATGCTAAATCTAGAGATTGGCGATCGCCCAAATCATCCGATGCGGATTCAAGATTTTAATCCCAAGTTATTAGCAGAGCGGGAAATTATTACAGGTCGTCACTGTTTTGGTTGCACCGCAGGTAAGGGAAGTTCTTGCAGTGGTGCGATCGCGTAAAGCCCTCATCCCCCAACCCCTTCTCCCGCAGGAGAAGGGGAGCAAAATCCATATCATCTTCTTTTCCCCTCTCTTGCGGGAGAGGGGCTAGGGGTGAGGGCTTCACAAACTTCCACTTTTAATTCAAAAACCTTATGAAAAACCTTGTTTTAATTGGTGGAGGACATAGCCACGCGATCGCTTTGCGACGATTGGGAATGCATCCACTAGCCGCCGATATTCGTTTAATTCTGATCACCAATGTGATCGACACACCCTATTCGGGAATGTTGCCCGCCTATATAAGCGGCTATTACAGCTTTAAAGAATGTCATATTAATTTAACCAATCTCGCTAAATTTGCTCAGGCTAATTTAGTTTTAGACTCAGCGATCAATCTTGACCTAGCTAATAAACGGGTGCTATGCCAAAATCATGCGCCGATTGACTTTGATTGGTTGTCTATTGACATTGGAAGTACACCTGCGGCGATCGCTAACGTAGATGACCATATTATTCCCATCAAGCCCGTGCCAAATTTTTTAAAACATTGGCATCAGTTTTTAACAGAACTAGAAGTATCTCTAACCCGTGAACAGTTACGGATTGGCATTGTCGGCGGTGGTGCTGGCGGAGTTGAGCTATCTCTGGCGATCAAGATTCGTATTGAGGCGATTTTGCGATCGCAAAGATTATCCCCATCCATGCTAGAAATTCATCTATTTCATCGACAGTCTAAGCTGATGACAGGCTATCCCCCTAATGTGGGCAGACAGATGGAAAAGATTCTCAAGCAGCAGGGAATTTACATCCATTTGTGCGAAAGCGTAAGTAAGGTCACATCTTCCCAAACTACTACTTCTCTCTCGAATTCCAAATTAATTATTTGTGATTCGGGACTAACGCTAGATTGCGATCGCGTTTTTTGGGTGACAAGTGCGATCGCGCCCGATTGGATTCGTAGCTCTGGCTTAGCTACTGATGAGAAGGGGTTTATTTTGATTAATGATAGGTTGCAGTCGATCTCTAATCCTACAGTCTTTGCCACTGGTGACATCGCCACTAGCATCAGTGATCCCCGACCGAAAGCGGGAGTTTTTGCAGTACGTCAAGCGGGACCACTCTATCACAACTTGCGGCGCATAACCTCACAGCAACCATTGCGATCTTTTTATCCTCAAAAGCGATCGCTGTCTTTGATTGGAGTTGGTTGCGATGCACGCTCAAATAGCCAAAACTTACAGGTGATCGCGGCTTGGGACTGGCTATGTATTGGGCCATCAAAGCTGCTCTGGCAATGGAAAGAATCGATTGACAGAAAGTTTATGCAATTATTTGAAAATCCATAGAATGATTCCGCCCGCTACGCGGGCGGAATCATTCTATGGCTGAACCACTTATTTACTCTTTTGGCGCAAAAGTTCGATCTCATCAGGAGTAAGTTCCCATCCCAATGCCCCAGCATTTTGTTTTGCCTGACTAGCATTTTTTGCCCCTGGGATAGGAACAATATTTCCCTGCGAAATCAACCAATTGAGAGAAATTTGAGCAGGAGTTTTATCATACTTCTCTGATAGATTCTGCAACTCTGCAAAGAGTGGTGCTAACTTCTGTAAGCCTTGGGGACTAAATCTGGGATCAATACGTCTGGCTCCTTTTAGATCCTTTACATTTTCCGCGGTGTATTTACCAGTTAGTAAGCCCTGCGCCAAAGGACTGTAAGCAAGAATTGTTACCCCTAATTGCTTTGCCTTCTGAAGAGTTCCATTATCTTCAATTTGTCTGGTCAAAAGTGAATAGGGAACTTGATTGACAGCTAGAGCAATTCCTTTTGCTTGAAGATATTGATGCGCTTGAGTCATCTGCTCCGCAGAATAATTACTTACGCCCACTGACTGAATCCGCCCTGTTTTAACTTCCGCCGCCAATACTTCCATAAAGTCTTTGGTCTTTAACAAAAATTCCAACGGCCAGTGGATTTGATAGAGGCTGATCTGTGATGTTTGTAAGCGCTCTAGGCTCGCTGTCAAGGCTTCTGCGATCGCCGAGCGATTCCAACGCCATGGTAATGGAAAATACTTGGTGGCAATTTGAATAGGTTGGGAAGTTTTTTTGCAAAATTTCCCGATTAATCGCTCTGATTCTCCAAATCCGTAGACTTCCGCCGTATCAAAAAAAGTTACCCCAGCATCAACGGAAGCTTGAAATGCCTCAGCGACGTCATCTGCCCCAAAGTCTTTGCCATAAGCCCAAAACAAGGTGTCACCCCATGCCCATGTGCCAACGCCCAAGGCAGTTACAGTCGCTCCATCAGCGCCAAGTTTGATCGTTTGCATATATTTTTGGTTTTATTAGCCATTATAAGCAGCTAAGCATAATTAGGGGTGCGGCGCGAACGCCGCACCCCTAATTATTGATTTGGGCTAACATTGGAGGAAAACAAGGTGGATTATGAATTATGACGCGATCGCGATCGGGGCGGGGCTATCAGGCTGTAGTGCCGCTATTCAGTTAGCCAAACTTGGCTATCGCGTCCTGCTGTTAGAGCAAGCCCATTATCCAATTCATAAACTCTGTGGCGAATTTTTGTCAGTGGAAGTACAGGCTTCCTTTGAGAAGTTGGGGATATTAGAGCAAGTTCATCACATCGGCGCTCAAAAAATTCATCGAGCTTACCTCACTGCGGCAAATGGAGCCGAATTTCGCAGCAATTTACCAAGTACGGCGCTGGGTTTGAGCCGCTATCAATTAGATTTGATGCTATTCCAGAAAGCGCAATCCTTAAATGTTGATTGTTTTGATAGCACCAAGGTTTTAGATATAACAGGGGATTTAAAAACAGGTTTTACAGTCAATACAACTAAGGGTGAGTTCCAAGGACGCTTGGTACTGGGAGCCTTTGGCAAGCGATCGCCTTTAGATCGCAGTCTTGGACGTGGATTTATCAGCAAGCGATCGCCTTGGATTGCCTACAAAGGACATTTTAAGGGTGTGGATATTGGTGATGTGATTGAATTACATAGCTTTCCCCATGGCTATTGTGGTTTGTCACAGATTGAAACAGGAGAGATCAATGTGTGCTGGATCGCCCATGAAAAAGTTAATAAAGAAGATCTGCATCCGAGTTTGGGTATTCCCACCGCCCTCACCAAAAATCCTGTTCTTGCCGATCGCTTTGCCAAGATGCAAAGAGTCTCGCCAGCATGGCAAGGATTGAGCCAAATTACCTTTGCCCTCAAGGGCAACTTCCATAATGACATTTGTATGGTGGGTGACACCGCGGGGATGATCGCGCCGCTCTGTGGTGATGGTATGGCGATGGCATTACGGTCGGCGGAAATTGCGGTTCCTTTTGTCAGTAATTTTCTGGAACAGCAAATTGATATCGATACTTTTAAGAAGCAATATGTGATCGCTTGGAAGCAAGAATTTCAAACCCGTTTGCAGCTAGGGCAAATGATTCACAATTGTTTTGTGCAGCCGACCCTTGCTAATGCAGGTGTTAATCTCTGTAAAACCATTCCTGCCCTCGGCAACTGGATTATTGGTGCAACTCGTGGCAAGCCCGAACCAGTTGCGCCATTGCCTTTAACCCAAATAGCTTGAGGCAGCCCTATAAAGCCGATAATCAAATGGCGGCGCAAAGCGCCGCCATTTGATTATTTTGCCGAGCAAGAGTTGCGATCGCTGATAGGATAAAAAATTAGAGTGTTATGGCGCTGTGCAGCATGGATTTTCAGTCGGTTATTTTGGAATTGCAAAAATATTGGAGTGATCGCGGTTGTTTGATTGCTCAGCCCTACGACATCGAAAAAGGCGCAGGGACAATGAGTCCCCATACTTTTTTGCGGGCGATTGGTCCTGAGCCTTGGAGCGTTGCCTATGTCGAGCCTTGTCGCCGCCCCACCGATGGACGCTATGGCGAAAATCCCAACCGCTTGCAGCACTATTACCAATTTCAAGTGATTCTCAAACCATCCCCCGATGATGTGTTGGAGCTATATCTTAATAGCCTCAAGCACTTAGGTATTGACCCCGCCGATCATGATGTGCGCTTTGTGGAAGATGATTGGGAATCGCCCACCCTCGGAGCTTGGGGTGTCGGCTGGGAAGTCTGGCTCGATGGAATGGAAGTTACTCAATTTACTTACTTTCAACAGGTGGGCGGATTGGATTGCCGTCCCGTTTCCGCAGAAATTACTTACGGGCTAGAGCGCCTAGTCATGTACTTGCAAGGTGTCGATTCGGTCTATGACATTGTGTGGCGATCGCACCCCACTTTAGGCGACATCAAATATGGACAAGTGCATCACCAAGGCGAAATTGAACATAGCGGCTACAACTTTGGCAACTTTGGCGGCAAGCCTCAAGATTCTGATTTACTGTTTCAGCTATTTCTTCAATATGAAAAAGAAGCAGGGCATTTATTAGAGTCAGAGCTAGTCCTTCCCGCCTTTGACTATGTTTTGAAATGTTCGCACTCCTTTAATTTGCTGGATGCACGGGGCGTAATTTCTGTCACAGAGCGCACTCGTTACATTGGACGCATCCGCAATCTAGCGCGGCAGGTCGCCAAGCTTTATTACGCGCAACGGGAAGCGTTGGGTTTTCCATTGGGATCTGAGTTAGCGATCGCGGTGTAAAGATTGGCAGCGCAATGTGCCGCCACCACAAAGCCCAAGAATTAGGGGTGCGGCGCTTCGTGCCGCACCCCTAATTCTTGGGCTTTGTAAATTGACTTGTTATAAATCGTGACAATCCGTAACAGAAAACGATCCACCGCCATAGTATAAACAATTAGGTTGGAAATTAAAGCTAGACCTTATATCTGAACTACAGTCCAGATTTTAGTCAGGCTCTAAACCATGTCTTAATTTAAAAATAAAGATTTCTCTAATTTTTTCAAACTTTTGATTTTTAATCGATAAGCTGAGAAAATTAGATTGGATAGATTTGTTTCCAGACCTTTGGTTTGGACATAATGTCCAAAATATAAAAGATAAATTTACAAACACTGGAGATAACAGTATATGTTCGACGCATTTGCAAAGGTAGTATCCCAAGCTGATTCTAGAGGTGCATTTATCAGCGCATCTCAAATCGATGCTCTTAGCGCTATGGTTGCTGAAAGCAACAAGCGTTTGGACACCGTAAACCGCATCACCAGCAACTCCTCTAAGATCGTTGCTGATGCTGCTCGTTCTCTATTCGCTGAACAGCCTGCTTTGATCGCTCCTGGCGGTAACGCTTACACCAGCCGTCGTATGGCTGCTTGCTTGCGCGACATGGAAATCATCTTGCGTTATGTCACCTATGCTATCTACGCTGGCGATGCAAGCATCTTGGAAGATCGTTGCTTGAATGGTTTGCGTGAAACATACTTGGCTCTTGGTACTCCTGGCGCTTCCGTTGCTGTAGGCGTACAAAAGATGAAAGATGCAGCAGTTGCGATCGCCAACGATACCAACGGCGTAACCCGTGGTGATTGTGCCGCTTTGATGAGTGAAGTTTCTAGCTACTTCGACAAGGCTGCTGCTGCTGTCTCCTAGTTTTTCACTTTTCTCATATCGCTTTCTTGCATTGCAATTAACAAAACTTTTATCAAGACTATTTTGGAGAATATCTCACTATGAAGACCCCCTTAACCGAAGCCGTATCAGCCGCCGATTCTCAAGGTCGTTTCCTTAGCTCGACCGAAACCCAAGTTGCTTTCGGTCGCTTCCGTCAAGCCACCGCAGGTCTAGCTGCGGCAAAGGCTCTCAGCGAAAAGGCTGAATCTTTGGCTTCTGGCGCTGCCAATGCTGTTTACAGCAAGTTCCCTTACACCACCACCATGTCTGGGCCTAACTACGCCTCCACCCAAACTGGCAAGGACAAGTGTGTACGCGACATCGGTTACTACTTGCGTATGGTTACATACTGCTGCGTAGTTGGTGGTACAGGTCCTATGGATGATTACTTGGTTGCTGGTATTGCTGAAATCAACCGTACCTTTGACCTCGCTCCTAGCTGGTACGTTGAAGCTTTGAAGTACATCAAATCTAATCATGGTTTGTCTGGAGATTCGGCTGTTGAAGCTAACTCCTACATCGACTATGCAATCAATGCTCTTAGCTAATCGCTTTTAACAACAACAAAAAAAGCACCCCTTCAGGGGTGCTTTTTTTGTTGTTGTTAAAAGCGGCTTATAGTGGCACAGCTTTTTTTTACATCACTTTGCTCTGTAAGCGATAATGTGAACATCGGGACAATCAAGGGAGATCAAGCCATGACTAAGGCAATAACTCATAGAGTTGTCGGAAAGTCCTTATATGAGTCTGACTATTTTCTGTGGACTGAGGATGTCGTTGCTAAATTAAAATCGCGAAATTTTGAGCGAGTGGATATTGAGAATTTAATCGAGGAGATCGAGGGTTTGGGTAGGTCTGAAAAGCGGGAGATTAAAAGCCGTCTCAAAACTTTGTTAGAGCATTTACTTAAACGTAAATATATAGATATGCCTGATTGCTTTAACGGTTGGGAAAATACCATTGAAGAGCAAAGAGAAGAAATCATGGAAGAGTTAACGGACTCGCCTAGTTTAAAAAGATTTTGGGATGAATTGTTTGAACTCGCTTGGACAGGCGCATTACGCAAAGTTCGCAAAGAATATCAGCCCAAAGGATTCCAGTTTCCTGATACATGGCAATTTAACCGCGATATTGACTCCGTATTAAATGTTAACTTTTGGGAATATTGATATAGCTAATGGCATCACTCTGCGCCGCCATCAGCTACAAAAATGATATTTTAAAAAATTTGTCTTAATATCTGATTTTGTAAGGGCTGCGCCGTAAAATAAGAAGCCAGATTTTTGGTGGCGCGACATCGCCGCGCCACCAAAAATCTGGTTCCTTATTAAATTGCCGAACCCTAATGTCTAAAAACTATAAAATTACGCTGCTTCCTGGGGATGGCATTGGTCCCGAAATCATGAAAGTTGCCGTAGCCGTGCTACAGGCGATCGCCCCCAAATTTAATATTACCTTTGCCTTTGAAACGTCTCTAGTGGGAGGCTCGGCGATCGATGCGACAGGGCATCCGTTACCCGATGAAACTTTAGAACTATGCAAAAGTAGCGATGCAGTTCTCTTAGCGGCAGTGGGTGGAGAAAAGTGGGATACGATGCCCTCGCACCTGCGTCCAGAACAAGCTTTGTTAGGTTTGCGGAGTGGCATGGGCTTATTCGCCAACTTACGCCCTGCGAAGATTTTGCCGCAGTTGATCGATGCTTCTACTTTAAAAAGAGAAGTTGTAGAAGGCGTGGATATTTTAGTCGTAAGAGAACTCACAGGCGGGATTTACTTCGGCAAGCCGAAAGGAATTGTGTCCGATGAGAATGGAATACGGCGCGGATTTAACACAATGGTTTATACAGAATCAGAAATTGATCGCATTGCTAAAGTTGGCTTTGAGGCGGCGCAAAAGCGCGGCGGATCGATGTGTTCGGTGGATAAGTCCAACGTATTGGAAGTCTCGCAGTTATGGCGCGATCGCGTCACGACAATTTCCAGCGCATATCCAGATGTGAAGCTATCGCATATGTATGTAGACAATGCCGCGATGCAAATTATTCGCAATCCTAAACAGTTTGATGTGATTCTCACTAGTAATCTTTTTGGCGATATTCTCTCCGATGCCGCCGCCATGCTCACAGGTAGCATCGGGATGTTGCCATCGGCAAGCCTTGGAATTGCAGGAACCGCTGGATTATTCGAGCCAGTGCATGGTTCCGCGCCTGACATTGCGGGCAAGGATTTCGCCAATCCTCTGGCACAGGTGTTGAGTGCAGCGATGATGTTGCGCTATGCCTTTAATGAGTCCGATGCTGCTAATGCGATCGAACTCGCTGTAGACAAGGTGCTTGACTCGGGCAAGCGCACTGGCGACATCATGGCAGTTGGCTGTGAAAAACTAGGATGTATTGCTATGGGTGAAGCATTGCTAGCCGCAATTTAAAACTAGAAATCCCAGAAACGAGTGACGGAGCTTCGCTCCGTCACTCGTTTCTGGGATTTGTCTAAGCTCTAAAAGTGTTGCTTTGCAACGCTTTTAAGGTTTCTCTTGGTTGGGGCTTGAGCGCAAAGCGCTATAAATTGCTGTAATATTTGTTATTAATACAAAGAATATTGTGAATAAATTCTGTGAGATTATGAAATTTCAGCAATTAATAACAAATTTTCTCTTAGCCCTAGTCTTATTCTTAATCCCCTTATCAAGCCTGACTCAACTACCAGCGATCGCCGAAGCTGCTAGCTCAACTAGCGTCACCAAATCAATTTTAAATGAAGCAGATGGCGAAGATTTTTCGGGCAAGAGTCTAATCAGGGCTGAGTTTAATAACACCACTTTTAAAAATATTAATTTTACCAATGCTGATCTACGGGGAGCTTTGTTTAATGGAGTTTTTTTAGATGGGGCAAACCTGCATGGTGTAGATTTCAGTTCAGGAATAGCTTATGTGTCGAGATTTAAAGACGTGGATCTGACCGATGCCATTCTTACCGATAGCAATATGTTGCGATCAACCTTTGATAATGTCAATGTTACGGGTGCAGATTTTACTGACGCGCTGCTAAGTACCCAAGATATTAAAAAACTTTGTGTCAATGCTTCTGGGACAAATTCCAAAACAGGAGTTGACACCCGCGATTCCCTTGGCTGCTAAAACCAAAACCCCGAAAAACTTTCAAAAGCGCGGCTTCGCCGCGCTTTTGAAAGTTTTTCGGGACTAAGCGCTTTGCGCCGCATCCCTGATTATTGTTTACTCAAGGGGTTCTACCGCAACGCCGCGAATAATTCTGGATAATTCTGATTTCTCATCCACAGAGACTCGCGTGGGTGAGCCGCTTAAAATGCGCTCAAATCCTTGGAATGAATCCTTAATTTGTGCGCCTTGATCGGTAATGATATATTCACGAATACGGCTGTCATGGCGCGATCCGCGCATTTTAAAGACATTAACCGCCCTCGACATTTGACCACGGATTTCCACATATTGCAGCAGAATAATTGTGTCTGTAATTGTCGAAATATGGGATTCCGTAATCGAGTGGGAACCCATAAATTGATCGGTGGTATTCGTAAATAGTCCCGTAATTTCCTCTTGCTTTACATAGCCCGTTAAGCCGATCACAAACTGGCGAAAAGTATTATTGCTAACCCCTCTCGCTAGTGCCGAAAGCGAGTCGATCGCAATTCGAGATGGCTTAAAGGTCTCAATTTCTGACTTGATTACTTGCAGGTGATCTTCTAAACCAGAGGACTCAGGATAGACACAGATAATTTTAAGCAAGCCTGAGCTTTCCCACTTATCAAAATCAGTACCCCACGATGAGGCATTGCGCGTGAGCTGCTGGCGCGACTCCTCGTAGGCAAATAAGATCGCCCGCTCACCGTTTTCGCAGCCATTTTCAATAAATTTGCTGACCATCAGGGTTTTGCCCGTACCCGTTGCGCCCGTGGTCAGAATGATCGAGTCTTTGAAATAGCCGCCGCCGCACATTTCATCAAGGGTGACAATACCTGAAGAAACTCTGGTATTGGAAGATTTTTGGGTAAGCCGCATCGCGCCCAACGGAAATATATTGATGCCTTTACCCGTCATCGTGAAGGGAAATTCTCCCTTCATGTGGGTTGTGCCGCGCAATTTGAGGATTTCGGCGGTACGGTGGCGGCGCTCGCCATCTAATACGTTTCTTAAAATAATCACATTGTCAGATACAAACTCTTCTACGCCAAATCTGGCGACGGGTCCATATTCCAGCTCGCGCTCGGTGGTCATGACCGTAGTAACGCCGAGGGACTTGAGTCGGGCGACAATTCTAAATATTTCGCGACGCACTAAGCCCAATGAGTCATACTGCTGAAAGATGGCAGTCATGGAGTCGATGGAAATCCGCTTGGCTTTGTATTTAATAATTGCGTATTGAATGCGCTCGATCAGGGCGGACAGGTCAAAATCACCAACAACTTCTTGACCTTCGGGATCGGGGGAGGCATCAAGAATAAATAATCTGCCTTGGTCGATCAGTTCTTGGAGATCCCAGTTAAAACTATGGGCATTTTTAATAATGTCTGATGGAGACTCCTCAAAGGTGACAAACACGCCATGCTCATCTAGCCCTGTGATGCCATTGTAGAGAAACTGCATCGCCAGTAAGGTTTTGCCTGTTCCCGAAGTACCGCTTACCAGTGTCGATCGCCCTTTGGGTAGCCCGCCGTGGGTGATGTCATCTAGCCCCTCAATCATCGTGCGTAACTTTTGTACGCCTAGCTCTTGGCGCTTTTGATCGTTGCTATCGCTACTGCTTTCGTAGTTATTATCGAGAGTGGAGCTAGTCATTGCCAATTAATTCCTCGTAAAGTAAATCTAATCCAATTAACACTTTTTCGCGATCAGAAAGATCACCGATAATTTTTCTTACAGGCGGCGGTAGAACCTTGGCTAAGGTTGGAGTTGCAAGTATTTTGTCTTCTTCAGCTAGCTGAGGATTTTTGAGTACGTCAATCACTTTGAGGGTATAAACTCCTTGAAACTCTTTTTCAAGAATGTCATTGAGCATCTTTAAGGCTCTGACTGAGTTTGGCGTGTTACCCGCAACATATAGTTTGAGAACGTAAGTTTTACGAATCATTTCATTAAATTTGGTGGCTTCGGCTATTTATAACTTAATCTCTTAAACTTGTGTCGAACAAATCTTTGCATTTATTCGTTTATAACGATTTTTGGCTTGCCTATAGCCATATTCGATCAAACGAACCACAAGAATAGTTTTGAAAGCATTGCTTCGCAACGCTTTTTCTTTGTTTAATTGTGAAACCTTAGGTTTGATCTTACAGTGCTTTGCGCTCATAACCGAGCCAAGAAAAGCCTGAAAACGCTACTTTGTAATGTTTTCAGGCTTTTCTTGGCTCACTAGCCGCACTACTAATCCTTGGGTGGCACTTATTAGAAAATGGCTTTAAGTAGCTAGGCATAAGTAAACTAAAAACCAAGAAGGTCGTTCCGCCCGCTACGCGGGCGGAACGACCTTCTTGGTTTTTAGTTTACTTATGCCTAGCTACTTAAAGCCATTTTCTAATAAGTGCCACCCAAGGATTAGTAGTGCGGCTAGTGAGCCAAGAAAAGCCTGAAAACATTACAAAGTAGCGTTTTCAGGCTTTTCTTGGCTCGGTTATGAGCGCAAAGCACTGTAAGATCAAACCTAAGGTTTCACAATTAAACAAAGAAAAAGCGTTGCGAAGCAATGCTTTCAAAACTATTCTTGTGGTTCGTTTGATCGAATATGGCTATAGGCAAGCCAAAAATCGTTATAAACGAATAAATGCAAAGATTTGTTCGACACAAGTTTAAGAGATTAAGTTATAAATAGCCGAAGCCACCAAATTTAATGAAATGATTCGTAAAACTTACGTTCTCAAACTATATGTTGCGGGTAACACGCCAAACTCAGTCAGAGCCTTAAAGATGCTCAATGACATTCTTGAAAAAGAGTTTCAAGGAGTTTATACCCTCAAAGTGATTGACGTACTCAAAAATCCTCAGCTAGCTGAAGAAGACAAAATACTTGCAACTCCAACCTTAGCCAAGGTTCTACCGCCGCCTGTAAGAAAAATTATCGGTGATCTTTCTGATCGCGAAAAAGTGTTAATTGGATTAGATTTACTTTACGAGGAATTAATTGGCAATGACTAGCTCCACTCTCGATAATAACTACGAAAGCAGTAGCGATAGCAACGATCAAAAGCGCCAAGAGCTAGGCGTACAAAAGTTACGCACGATGATTGAGGGGCTAGATGACATCACCCACGGCGGGCTACCCAAAGGGCGATCGACACTGGTAAGCGGTACTTCGGGAACAGGCAAAACCTTACTGGCGATGCAGTTTCTCTACAATGGCATCACAGGGCTAGATGAGCATGGCGTGTTTGTCACCTTTGAGGAGTCTCCATCAGACATTATTAAAAATGCCCATAGTTTTAACTGGGATCTCCAAGAACTGA
>MNZA01000070.1 GCA_001873375.1 Oscillatoriales cyanobacterium CG2_30_44_21 | reverse complement strand
ATGGACAGTCTCGATTTGAGGTTATGCCACTGGGCAAGATTGTTTTACAAAGCTTCGCCTTGGCTAATTGAGACTCAGAAATAGTGGCACTGGTGAGATCGGCTTGCGTCAAGTTGGCGTTATCGAGTATTGCGTCACTCAAATCAGCAAGAATAATTTTGGTGCGCTGAAAATTGCCATAGCTGAGGTTTGCGCCTCTGAGATTGGCACGACTCAAATTTGAAAAAGTCATGCTGACTCCCGTTAAATTGGCTTTGCTGAGATTGGCATCTAGCAAGTAGATGTAATCTAGCTTGGCAACTGGTAAATAGACATTGGTTAAGTCACAGCCTTGGCAAAGTCGGGTATTTTTTAATTGCAGAATTTGGCTTTGATTGGCAGCCCATGCGGGTAAGGGAAACAAAAATAAAATCAGGATGGCGATCGCGAAAAAGATGCGGAATTTCATAGCCATATCTCTCTAACTTTCTATAGTCACAATAACAGGAGTATGATCGCTTGGCTGTGTCAGCTTGCGAGGTTCAATGTCGATCGCGCAAGCAGTGGCTTTTTCATAAAGCGTATCGGTTAAAAAATGGTAATCAATGCGCCAACCACGATTGCGACTAAACCCACCTGACCGATAGTCCCACCAGCTAAAAAATTCACCACCTGACTCAAACTTGCGAAATATATCCTTGAAACCAAGTTCTAAAACTGCGGCTAGGGTTTCGCGCTCAATATCCGTTGCCATAACTTTGCTTTCACGCCCCTTGGGGTCGTAAATATCAAGATCGGCGATCGCCACATTAAAATCGCCACAAATAAGCACATCAGGATTTTTGGCTAACAGAGCTTGTAAGTATTCGCGCAATAACTTCAGCCAGCGCAGTTTATATGCAAATTTCTCACTATCCACCTCTGAGCCATTGGGGACATACATATTCACAATTTGGGTATTGCCCAGTTTGGCTGTGATCAGCCGCTTTTGATCATCTAGGCTAGGGTCGCTGATTTCGCCAAGTACAGATGCAAATCCTAATTGAATATCGAATAAAGGCGATCGCGAAATCATGGCGACTCCGTTGTAGGATTTTTGACCATAGATGTAAGTGTGATAGCCCAGATTGATAAAAGGTTCATGGGGAAAGTCGCTATCAACAACTTTTGTTTCTTGCAAGCACAATACATCTACATCAGGATTGGCTTGCAGCCAATTACAAACATGGTTAATTCTGGTGCGAACTGAGTTAACGTTCCAAGTGGCAATTTTCATAACTTGATTTTATTTATATTTGGCTTCTCAAAATATCTAATTCATCAGTACTACTATCTGAATCTTCGCAAAACTCAACGGCAACCTTAATCCTATGCCTTTCTTCCAAGTTGAGCCAACCATTAATATTGATGACCGTCTCATGTTGATTGCGGCTGGTTTATGAAACTTCTATTTAGATACTGCTTGAAAATAGATAGAAAGAGTAAACCCTCCTCCACGGTTCGCTTTTGTTTCCCAACAGGTCTAATTTTTTAGCAATGCGTTTGAACATGATTACTTGTTACACTCCATTTATAGTTGATATATCTTTTTCATGAATCGCATTAATAATATTTTTCTGAATACTATCAACAGCAACCATAACGCCTGTTTCAGGATTTTCCAAATAATTAGCCAAGTTTGTTTTCAAGATAGGCTTCTCAATGAATGCAGTGTGGTTATTATCCCAAACATCCCAAAGAAGGATACCTACACCAACTGTGGTATCTAAAAGCGTTCCACCAATTTTGGCAGCTAAAGTCGCACCTGTTTTAGCTGCAATTTTAGCGCCTACTTTTCCTGCTAGTTTCGTGACAATCTTACTACCAACCACTAATTTAGCAACTATTGGTTTAACAGCTAAATAAGCACCTCCACCTGCAAAGACTTTTAGAGAAACACTAGATAGATTACCTTCAGTATCATAAATGGTGATAGCCACATCATTAAGGTAGCTATTCCAATCTACTTGAGAGATTTTGCAATTTACTGGAATCAATTTGATGTTTTGACTAACTTCATCGAGATAGAGTCTGACAGTTTGATTTGTAATTCGTTGAAGCTGGAGTTGAGCAATTTCAGGTCTAAGAACTCGTTTAGCGAATTCTATTTGAAATTCTGTTGTAATCTCTTCGGCAATTCTTTCTTCAGAAGTTTGGTCGTTAGGATTGAACCAATAGCTTGCAGCCCCCTTTATTCCAGCAAAAAAATTCTGGCTCAATAGGTGTTTCGGGGAGGTGAGTCAAAAGAAGAAATTGGTAATATTGTATGGAAATCTATAAGCGATGATCGCTATGCTGAGCATAAACTTAACACATTTAATCGATGACGCAAAATGCTACGAAACAGTGCGTCAAATGAGATGGATAACAGGAGTTTGCTGTCCAAAATGTAAAGGCTCAGAGGTAATAAAGCGAGGGAAAGATGAAACACAATCCGCTCGCCAGCGATA
>MNZA01000114.1:9754-12988 GCA_001873375.1 Oscillatoriales cyanobacterium CG2_30_44_21 | reverse complement strand
CAAGTTTTACACTGGTATCGCTGGCGAGCGGATTGTGTTTCATCTTTCCCTCGCTTTATTACCTCTGAGCCTTTACATTTTGGACAGCAAACTCCTGTTATCCATCTCATTTGACGCACTGTTTCGTAGCATTTTGCGTCATCGATTAAATGTGTTAAGTTTATGCTCAGCATAGCGATCATCGCTTATAGATTTCCATACAATATTACCAATTTCTTCTTTTGACTCACCTCCCCGAAACACCTATTGAGCCTTAATATTTTGTTTTCATACTAATTTACAAAGATGTGACTACATTTTTGTGAATTGGTATTACGCCCTTACCTAATTATTTTGATGTGCTTAGATCTAACGCTTTTTTAACAGATAGACCATCGGTGGCTGTGCCGAAATACCATAGCGAAGCGGCGGCTTCGGCGCGAGTAATTGGCTTTTGCGGTTGCAATAGAGTCGTAAAACCAAAGCTGCGCCGAATATTGGACAGATCTCGCAGTTGCGAGTCGGCAAAAATTGCGCTTAAAGCCTTGACACTGATGAGATCGCTATCACGAAAGCCCCACGACTGCCGAATATTTTCGATAGTGGCATTGGGCAAAGGTTGTCTCAAATCGAGGGGGATTTTCCACTGCACCATTTCTTCACGGGAGAGGGGATCATCGGGCGAAAAGCGATCGCCTGTTCCGCCGATTAACCCCGCATTGGCTAGCCCTTGAATGATGGCAAAATCAGGATGGTTGTTGGGAATATCGGGAAAACTTAGCGACTCATTACTTTGGGCAAGGCGAATTTGACGGCTGGGTTGATTGGCATAGAGGCGATTATTAGTTTCGAGTAGCCATCTTGCATATTCGCGGCGCGAAATTAAAATATTTGGTTTAAAGTCTTGCCCTGTTTTGGGTGCGATCGTTCCTAATTGATTTAAATCTTTGATCCAATCCCTGAGCGGTGCTGGCGCTTGATCGAGATCGCTAAATTCTTTAGTTAAATTTTGGGTTAAAACTGGAGCGGTTTTAAAGTCAAACTTTATTAAAAAAATATCTTCGAGCGTAGCTTTTGAATCAGGGGAATTGGATGACGATGGCAAGGCGATCACGGCTATTTGTTTAGATAAATTCTTATTGGGCTGAGTAATTATTTCTGGGTTAGGGGTCTGGGCTTTAGGTTCTAAGATCGTCTCGGTGGTTGGTTTTGTCGGCTGCATAGGAGCAGTTTTTTCAGGTGGAGGCGTAACAGGGGCGATCGCATTTTCCACGGAGCTACCAAAGTTGGAGCCTTGGCAGCCCAAAACCGAGGACGCAAGCAACCCTGAGGAAATAGCGATCAAAAATTTTCTAAATTTTGCACTCATATGTTCAATACCCCTAAGCGGCTTTACTATCAGTCTCAATGAGGCTAGGCAAAGTCGGGGACAATGGAACCGTAATAGGTAAGATAAATGCGGTATTAGGTCTAAAGTTCACATAGCGACTGCGGCGCATTTCCATAATTTCTGTCTGGATAGCTTGTTCATCTTCGCCAAGGCAGATTAAAAGGTGATTTGTTAGTTCTAAACTTGCCTCAAATGTGGGATGGACGACTTCCTTAGCACCTAGCTGATAGAGAGTATCAATATCTGCATCTTTTTTAGCTCTCACTACGATGTCTATATTTGGGGCGATCGCGATCGACCTTTGCACCGCCAATCTAGTGGCAATTGGGTCAGATATAGCAATCAGCATGGAGTGAGCGTGATCAATTTCGGCTTTTTCTAGCACAAACGGACTGGCGCAGTTGCCATACAGGTAGGGGATATTTTGAGATCGCAGCATTTCTAGCTTTGACTCAGCCTCCTCAATTACCAGCACCGCATAACCCTTGGACTGCAACAACGCCACAATGCCCTGCCCGATCCGCCCATAGCCACAGACAACAACGTGATCCTGTAGTTCCGCATTGGCTGATAGCTCTTGGGGCAGATCCAGCTTATTCATCCAAGCCTGTAAAAACGGCACTTTTTCCAGCAGTTCTAAAATTTTGGGAGTTGCTTTGAGCAAAAATGGTGTGACCATTAAGGTTACAGCCGTGGTTCCTAAAATCAGTAAGTAAACTCGGCGCGATACCAATCCTAATTTTTGTCCTTCGCTAGCCAGTACAAAGGAAAATTCGCCAATCTGAGCTAAGCCAAGTCCCGCAAAGATAGCAACCCTGAGCGGATATCGGAAAATGCTCACCAATGGCACCACAATCAAGAATTTGCCCAGCATCACGATCGCCACTAAACCGAGGATCAATTCCCAGTTCTGGAACAGAAATACAGGATCGATTAACATTCCGATCGCCGCAAAAAATAGCGTCGCAAATACATCTCGCAAAGGCTCAACATAGGTAAGCGCTTGATCGGCATATTCCACCTCGGAAATCATCAAGCCTGCCACGAACGCACCCATCTCAATGGACAGCCCCAACTGTTCCGTGAGCAGCGCAATCCCCAGACACAACACAATCACGCTCAGCAAAAACAATTCGCGACTTTCAGTGCTAGCCACCCATCTTAAAAATGGCGGAATTACCCAAGTCCCCGCCGCGATCGCCCCACCCGCAAACAGCGCCGTCACCGACAGCGCCTTGATAATTTCAATACCCACTGACTCAGGATGATCCAATGCTGGCAAAACCGCCAACATCAACCCCAGAGCCAGATCTTGAATAATCAACATCCCCAAGGTCACCTGTCCCTGTGCGGACTCGGTTTCATTGTTCTCCATCAAGCTCCGCAGGACTACAGCAGTCGATGAGAGGGACAAAATGCCACCCAAGAAAATCCCCTGCGTGGGTGTCTCGACCCAGCCCACAAATACAGATAGCGCCGTGGTAAGCGCAATGGTGAGTAAAACTTGTAATGTGCCGCCGCCAAGGGCGATCGCTTTTACCTTATTTAATTGCTTCAGTGAAAACTCGACCCCAAGGGCAAATAGTAAAAAAGCAACACCAAACTGAGCTAAGGTTTCCACCTGAACTAACTCTTTAATTAGCCCTAGCCCAGTAGGACCAACAACAATGCCGCCAAAAATGTAACCTAATAAAACAGGTAATCGCAATGCTGCGGCAAACAAACCACCAAAGGATGCGGCGGCGAGAACAGTGACTAAATCAACAATTAAGCGAAAATCTTCCTGCACAGAAACCAACTAAACAAGATTGCCACATATACTTTAGCTTGGATTTATAACCGTAGTCATTTGAAAACCTAAGAAG
>MNZA01000114.1:0-9735 GCA_001873375.1 Oscillatoriales cyanobacterium CG2_30_44_21 | reverse complement strand
CCGCCACTCGCTAATGCTCCACGCGCGAAGCATCGCCATTATCCTGTTCGTTTTACCTAGATTAGCGACAATCAGAAGCACATTTTCAAGAGCCAGCCCTAGGAATAGCTCTTGAAAATGTGCTTTTAGCTTTTTTTTTGATCACAAATTGCACATTGTGTTATTATTAGATTCGCGAGTTAAGGGCTTGTAGCTCAGTGGACTAGAGCACGTGGCTACGGACCACGGTGTCGGGGGTTCGAATCCCTCCTGGCCCGTCCAACATAAATAAAAAAGCAGCATCTGTGAATTTAAACAGTGCTGCATCTTTATTTGGTAGTAAATACATTAGAAATTGCCTGATCAACATCATCAGGGCTAGCAATCCAGTAACTAAACCGAAACTCATCACGAGCGCTGGGTCTACCTTGGAGGCTGCTAGTTTGGATTTGATCGGGTTTGAGGGTCATCACAAAGGTGGCGATCGCCGTTAGTTCATCAAAACTAAGATCAGAGTCCACATGGCTCTGCATAGCACTGAGCAGATCGGACAAATGCAATACGACTGAGGGATTAGCTATTTTTGCTTTGATCGCCTTCACGACAACCTGTTGTCTGCCAATTCTACCGATATCCCCTTCTTCGTCATAGCGAAATCTGGAAAACCCTTCGGCTTGCTCTCCATTCAGAGTTTGCATTCCTGCATAAAGATCGATCTTTAACTTTTGAGTTTTATCTTCATACTTCATCCGTTTAGGTACATTAACCTCAATTCCACCCAGAGCATCCACTAGCGCCGCTAAACCTTGGGTATCTACCCGCACATAGCGATCAATTTGCACTCCATTGAGCTTCTCAGAGACGACCTCTTGGGCAAGTTCGGCTCCGCCGTATACATTGGCGGCATTGATTTTAGTTACGCCATAGTCAGGAATTGGGACTTGGGTATCGCGAGGAATAGAGAGAATTTTTACAGAGCGCAGGGCAGGATCGAGGCGAATTAGCAGCATACTATCGCTGCGACCATTAAAAGATTCGGGTGAACCCGCGGGAGCATCGAGAACTCGATCTACACCCATCACTAAAACCTGATAGGGCTGTTCTAGCTTGCGCCCCAATCCTTCGATTAGCACTTCTTCGGGCTTGCGCCCAGTCATCAACCCGCCCCAATCTAGCGCATTAATCGGAATGATCCTTCCTAGAAAAGCCCCTGATCCAACTGAAACTAATAGCGACAGGGTAAAACCGATCTTGGCAAAAGGAATCCGTTTGATTGATTTAACAGTTGACTGGACTAAATCGGCTGACATGGGTTGTAAGGAAATATTAGGCAAATCAGCCTGATTGGTGGTGTCGGCTGACCGAATTTTGGATGCAGTTATCGGTCTATTGCTCACATACCACTCCGTACTTCTATAATGCTCAACAAACAACATATACCGCAAGTCAACAACTCTATGCAAGCTGTAATTATTGCTGGTGGAAAAGGAACACGCCTCAGGCCCTTGACCTATGGCTGTCCTAAGCCGATGCTGCCCTTGGTGGATCGTCCATTTTTAGAATGGATGATTGAGCGCTGTCGTCAGGCTAGTGTGTGCGACATTTTGCTAAACGTGCAGTATCAAGGGCAACAAGTGATTGATTATTTTGGAGATGGAGAACGTTTCGGTGTCAAAATTCGCTATGTCGAGGAGTCAACCCCACTCGATACAGCAGGCGCAATTAAGCTTGCTGAGCCTTATTTTACAGGTGATTCACTGATTGTGTTCAATGCCGACATTCTCACAAGTTTAGACTTGAAAGCTCTCATAAAGTTTCATAAGGACTTTCAGGCTGACGCGACTTTGACCTTGACGAGAGTGCCTGACATTACGCCGTTTGGCTTGGTGGAAATCAATGAACATAGCCAAGTTCAAGCATTTCGAGAAAAGCCAAGTGCCGCCCAAGCAGTGGAATTTTTAGCGCAGGGAATTGACACAATCAATGCGGGAACCTATGTATTAGAGCCGAAGATTTTTGATATCTATCCCACGGGTGAACCATTGAGCTTTGAACGCCGCGTTTTTCCTGATGTGCTGGAACGAGGCTTAAAGATGATGGGCTTTGTGTCGGAAGGCTATTGGATGGATATGGGAACTCCTGAGAAGTACTTTCAAGCGCAAGTTGATGTGTTAAAAGAAAAAGTGGAATTCGATTTTGGCGATCGCGCTGAAAAGAGAGGTGAAGGAATTTGGATTTCTAAAAGTGCGACTGTTGCGGAAGGTGCAATTTTAGAAGCTCCTTGCTTTATCGGTGATTTTGCTTCCATTGGCAAAAATGCTCATATTCCATCGCAAACTCTAATCGGCGCAAATTCTTCTATTAACAGAAAGATCACTTTGGGAATGTATAGTGCTGGGTCATTGCTAATTTAGCAACCCTAGTTTTAGGCTGCGCGAAGCGCAGCCTAAAACTATTGAAAGATTCCGCCCGCGTAGCGGGCGGAACGATCTCTGTTTTGTGGTTATGTTGAGCTACTTACCAATTTTTTTACTGAGAAGGGAGTAAAAACTTAGTCTATGGTTCAATAGTGGATGACTACCAACTATAGGAATATTTTTCATCGTGGCGATCGCAAACCAATATGGCTATTACACCGAAGATTATCGGGAATTTGTGATTACCGATCCGCGCACCCCGCGCCCTTGGTTTAACTATATGTGGAATAGCCAATATGCAGGGCTGATTTCCCATACAGGCGGCGGCTTTAGCTTTTTAGAATCACCCCGCGATAACCGCATCAGCAGAATGCGCTACAACTGCCTACCTTGGGATCGTCCAGGGCGCTATGTGATGGTTAAGGATGTTGCCACGGGCAAATATTGGTCACTGAGTTGGGCGCCAACAATTGATTTGAAATATGACTTCTACGAATGTCGTCATGGTCAGGGCTATACCAAAATCACAACCGAGATTAATGGCATTCGTGGCGAAATTACTTACTTCGTTCCCAATGATGTAAATGCAGAAGTTTGGCGCGTCAAGTTGACTGATGTATCGGGTGAGGCGCGAGATTTAGAAGTATATTCTTTTTTAGAACTATTGATGGGGAATGCCCTCAACGATCAGATCAATCAACCGAATGACAAGCATTTTACGGATATTCATTTTGATCAAGATTTGCAAGCTCTAGTTGCGACTCGCCGCTATTGGGTTCTCAATAAAGGAGTCTCAGTTAAGCAGCCAAATATTGATTGGAAGTATCAAGTTTATTTCTCGCAGAGTTTGTCCATTTCTGGTTTTGATAGCAGTCTTGATACTTTTATCGGCAGATGGCGATCGGAAGCGAATCCTGTGGCGGTGGAAACAGGGGTAATGCAGAATAAGGAGATTACGGCGGGCGATCCTGTAGTGGCTTTGCAATCAAAGATTTCGCTATATGCGAATAGTTCTATTGATTTTGCAGTGACTTTGGAGATTGCGGCGAAAGAGATCCCCCCCAGCCCCCTTTGTGAAGGGGGGGGAAGAAAATTCTCCCCCCTTCACAAAGGGGGTAGGGGGGATCAAAACCTCAAAACGCAGACAGAGATAAAGTCGGCAGAACTACTAGGGATCATCGATCGCCAATTTGAGCAACTCAAACAAAAATGGGATCAGCATTTATCCTGCGTGCAAGTGCAAACGCCTGATTCTGCTTTTAATGCGATGATCAATGTGTGGAATCAGTATCAGGCGGCGGTAACTTTTGATATGGCGCGAAATTCGGGCTATTATCATGGTGGTTTGCTGTTTGGGACGGGGATGCGCGATCGCTTTCAGGATATTCTTGGCGTGGTGATGGTTGATCCTGCGCGAGTAAGAGAGAGATTGATTAAGGCGCTAAACTTCCAATTTAAGGATGGTTCCACTTTACATAATTATTTTGTGCTAACCAATACAGGCGAACGCACTAATCATTCCGATACACCGCTGTGGATTCCCTTTGGCATTGTGGAATATCTTAAAGAGACTGGTGATTTTTCGATTTTAGAAGAAGTAGTTCCCTATCATGATGATAGCGAAGGGACTGTTTATGAGCATTTGGTGAGAGCGCTGGACTTTGCGATCGCCAATACAGGCGAAAGAGGAATGCCGCGTATTTTTACAGGTGATTGGAATGATACCCTTGACCATGTTGGCTCACAGGGCAAGGGCGAAACCACTTGGGGCGCTTTCTTTTTGGGATATGTACTGGATAAATCTTTGCCAATTTGTGAACAGCAAGGCGATCGCGCTGCTGTGGAGCGATTCCAAAACTTCTATGAGCATTTACGCAAAGTCACTAATGAGATTTGCTGGGATGGAGAATGGTATTTACGCGCTTTTCGTGATAATGGCGAACCAATTGGCGTGTCTAGCGCTAGTCAAGGCAAAATCTTTTTGAATGCGCAATCATGGGCGGTGATCTCAGGGCTTGCACCTAAGGATCGGGCGGATTCTTGTATGGCAAGCAGCCGTGAATATTTAGCTACACCCTTTGGGATGCAGATTGTCGCGCCATCATTCACCGAAATCGATGATACGGTCGGTTTAATCAGTCGTTGCGTTCCTGGAAAGAAGGAGAATGGCGCAGTGTTTAACCATGCCTCGTCTTGGTTTGTGCTGGCTTCGCTGCTCAATGGTGATACCGAATTTGCATGGGAAATCTATCGCCGTATGATGCCGATTAATTCGTCACAGGCGACTGACGCAAAATGCGATCGCTTTGAAACGGAACCCTATGTTTATCCTGAGTATGTGACCAGTCCTGATCATGAAAATCAAGGACAGGCAAGCCATTCATGGCTGACAGGTACGGCGGTGTGGATGTTGCGTATTGGTATTGATTACATTTTAGGATTCCAGCCCACTTTTAAGGGCATGATTATTGATCCTAAAATTCCTGCTGAATGGAAAGGTTTTACGGCAAAGCGTAGATTTCGCGGCAAGACTCTCACGCTAACAGTGATTAATCATAGTGATATCAAACAGATGACAATCAATGGTGAGGTTGTCGCAGGTAATTTTGTTGATGTTGAGCAGATTATTGGCGATGAGATGACGGTTTTGATGCATTTATAGCGATAAAGCGCTTTGCGCTCAAACCCGAACCAATAAAAAACTTAAAAACGTTGCTTTGCAGCGTTTTTAAGTTTTTTATTGCGGTTCGTTTGAGCGATAAACTGATAATTTCATTTCTAAATTGAATATTTCGCCGAAGGTTTGGGCGATCGCTTGTTGCACATCAGCAAGTTGGATATCTGACACAAACTGATTCAAGTTACAAACTTTGCAGTCGCTAATGCCACAGGGGACGATCTGATTAAAGCCTGATAAGTCCATATTTACATTCAGGGCGAATCCGTGCATGGTGATCCATTGACTGACTTTGATGCCGACTTGGGCGATTTTTTGATTTTGTCCTGCGTTATTTATCCAGACTCCCGTTAAGCCTTGAATTCGATGAGATTTTACGCCATATTTTGCCAGTACCTGAATGATCACTTCTTCTAGTTGCCGTAAGTACCAATGCAGATCGCGTTGATGGTGATCAAGATTAAGAATGGGGTAAGCGACTAACTGACCGATCGCATGGTGAGTAACTTCACCGCCGCGTTCGATGCGATGACATTCGATATGGGGATCTTCAGGGTCAAATTTTAAAAACTCTAAACTGGAGCCTTGCCCCAAAGTATAGACAGCAGGATGCTCAACGAGGATGAGGGCATCGGGTAAATATTGGCGATCGCGTTTTGCTTGTTTGCGTTCTTCAACTAATTGCTTTTGCCAAGCCCATACCTCCAAATATGGTTTGGGTCGATCGCATTGATAAAGTAAACAAGTTCTGGTCATGGTTTTATGGCTGGGTGTTTGCGCCTTGAGATTCGACTTTCAAACCCAAAAAAATTTTAAAAGCGTTGCTTCGCAACGCTTTTAAAATTTTTAAGTTTACGAGGCGGCGTTCAGAATTGAGAGGGCTGCTACGTACTGCGGATCTTCGTTAGTGCCAAGTTGCTTGCGCGAAATTGACTCGGTGAGCGTTATCTCCACATCAGGAATAATGCCGCGTTTGTGGATATTGTGATGCAAAGGAGTTTCATACTTGGCGATCGTCACCGCTAGACCTGACCCGTCGTCTAATTCGTATAGGGATTGTATTAAGCCTTTGCCATAGGTTTTTGTGCCGACTAGTTGGGCGCGATTATTTTCCTGTAAGGCTCCTGCCAGAATTTCGCTGGCACTGGCTGTGCCGCCGTCGGTGAGGACGACTAGAGGATCATCAACCAAAGCCGCGCCGATCGCTTCAAAGCTTTCTTGGACTCCATGGCGGTCAACGGTATACACAACCGTGCCTTGGGGTATCCACATTCTGGCAATTTGTAAGCCCGCATCAAATAGTCCCCCAGGATTACCGCGCAGATCGAGGACGTAGCGATCAGCTCCTTCAGATTTAAACTTTTTGATGGTTTTTTCCATATCAGCGGTGGCGTTGCCATTGAATTGATTGAGGCGAATGTAGCCAACTTTGTGGTTTTCTTCTTGATTGAGTTTGGCGATGATCGGATTGACCGCTATGCGATCGCGTTTGATCAAGACATCAAGTTTTTCAAAGCCTTTACTATTGGCGATCGGACGCTCTAGGGTCAGCTTTACTTCTGAGCCGATTTCGCCGCGCATTCTGGTTGCACATTCATCGAGGTTCAAACCTTTGGTGGGAATGTTATCAATGCCGACAATGCGATCGCGCGATCGCACGCCTGCAATTTCCGCAGGCGATCCCTCAATTGGCGCAATTACAGTCACATAATTTTCAGGCTCGTCCACGGCAATTTGCAAACCCACGCCTGTCAAAGCCCCTGAAGTGCTGGTCTGGATACTCTTAAATTTGTCTGGTTCCATCAGTCGCGTAAAGGGGTCGTCAAGGGTAGCCAGCATTTCGCGGATGGCTTGGTAAGTATCTTCACGACTATTAAATTTGCGATTGACAAACTGGCGGCGGACTTTGTACCAATTCTGATTATTAAAATTGTCATCAACATAAGCGCGATTGACGATTTGCCAGACGTTAGTTAGAAATTTTTGTTCTTGCAGGTAGTCGGTGACAGCAGCATTTGCCCCTCCGATCCAAAATAGCTGCAAGGCGATCGCCATCAAACTTACCAATAGCCAAGACCAAATCCGATGCTGCTTTCTCATGCCTTCTCTGCAAAACCCGATTACAAGAAATATTTTCTCTATCCTACTCTCTCAATGATTAGTGGTGCGCCGCTTTGCGCCGCACCACTAATCATTTGATTGTTCCGCCCGCGTAGCGGGCGGAACAATCTTTGGTTTTAGGCTTTAATTAGTCTGAGCTACTTAAATGAAAAATTAAGACTATGCAGCTTTGGCGAAAATTTCACGCGGCTTTAATTTTTTATACTTGTCTCCCTGTCAGCCCTAAAGCAATTCTTGATTTTCAGGGGATCGCCTTATTTGCACCTTTGATTGGTATTTTTATCGGTGGGGCGATCGCCTTACTTGACTTGAGCTTAGCCGCGATTAAACCAAGTTTAGATTTTATCTATCTGCGATCGGTGCTGGTGATCTTGCTGGGACTATTGATTACAGGCGGTTTACATCTTGATGGCGCGATGGATACGGCGGATGGACTAGCAGTCACTGATCCCAGTCGCCGCCTTGCAGTGATGTCTGATAGTAATACAGGAGCTTTCGGTGCGATCGCGGCGATCGTCATTTTGCTATTAAAAGTTATCGCTCTAGCCGCGATTAGAGATCATCGATTTTGGATTTTGATCAGTGTGTGGAGTTGGGCGCGATGGGGACAATTGCGAGCGATCATGGCTTATCCCTATCTCAAAGCTTCAGGAAAGGGCAAGTTCCATCAAGCTGACTTAGCGCATTGGCAGGTTTGGCTAGTGGCAATTTTATTGATAATCATGAATTTGGCGATCGCTTGGTACTTGCAGTCATGGACTTTGGGAATTAGCCTTGCGATTACTTTTATTATTTCGTGGCTGACTGGGGCATGGTTAGCGCGTCAGCTTGGGGGACATACTGGCGATACTTACGGGGCGATCGTGGAATGGACAGAGGCGCTGAGTTTGGGCGCGATCGCCTATTTGCTGTAAAAAAAAGCCGCGCTATGCGCGGCTTTTTTTATAGCATTAGACTGGCTTTCAACCCATACATAATATTTCCCTCAACCCCTTCTCCCAGAGCGGGAGAAGGGGATTAAAGAAATTTCTTGTTCCCCTCTCCCTCTTTGGGAGAGGGGCTAGGGGTGAGGGTCTTAGCAAAGTCTGTGTAAGTAGCAATAATTACAAAGTTTGTTGGCTATCAGGACGCGGACGAACGCGGCTAGGTGATGAGTCTGGCTCGGGTAGAGGCGTGTATTGATTGCCTGTAAAGTCTTTGCTGACTCGTAAGCGCTGGCTGGCGATCGTAATCCCTGACTCGCGGACTAGTACCACCGAAATCCAGCGATCGCCTGTGCGAAAGGGAGCCTGTCCAATCTTAAATATGCCGCCAGCCCGCAGGGGACGTAAATTAATCGTATTTTCTTGGAGATAGCGATCTGTATCCACAGGTTCTTCGATCGCTGCGCCTAGCAATAGGCTTGTCCCCAATGGCTCTGTAACGATCGCATCAAGGACATACTGACGACCAACGCCAATGAGTTGTGGCGCTTTAAGCTGCACTGGCGGCGGCGCTTCGCCACTGCTGAGGGAAGACTGCTCAGATAGGACAGTTTGCGAAACGACCTGTAATTGACCATTGACATTTTTGTAAGTCTGAGTCGATGTTACCCGCGCACTTAGCTTAAAGTCATCATTTTCATCTCCTTTTTTACCCATTACGGTGGTTACTGTTTCCGCCGTAATCAGATCACCCTGCTTTTCCCATTGGGAAATCTCTGTACGATAGTTAAGTGATTTGTAACGCTTCCACAGTTCGCCCAGTATTTGTTTGTAGCGATCGCGCGTAAATCCATCGGAGTGATTGAATGTCGGAGCGTAGTATTTCATTACGGCTTCGATATTTTGGCTATTGGCAGCTTTATCCACGCCCAGTACCACATTAGCAAGCTCTGGGGGAGCGGGTTTAGATGACTGAGCCGCAAGAGACGGTTGGACGGTGGCGACAGCGAGAACTGCGGCACTAATTAGCAGAGTGACTTGTTTAAACATTCGTAACCCTAAGCGAATAGCTGTGACGATGAACTGAAAATAACTCAGGAAGCGCAACAAGTAAGAAACAGTTTTTTACTCATACGTCTTGATTGATATAGTGTCTCACTTATTTCCAAAGTTTTTAGCATTGCCGATAATAACGAACCACCAAACAAAGAAATGGCTACGCCATTTCTTTGTTTGGTATAAGAAAGCACAAAGCGCTGTAACCGCCAAGTAAATTAGGACAGTTATTGTTTTTCCACAAAATTGAGGTACAATCCGCTTCGTTCTCCCTACATCAAATTTCTAGCCTGCTAATACTTTTTGGATTCAAGGAAATGTTACAGCGCATCGCCACTAATCGTTGAATTACAGTCTATTGAGGCTTTGAGTAGTACAGAGAAATTTTTGAAAGCGGCGCTCCGCGCCGCTTTCAAAAATTTCTCTGGGTTCTAATTAAGCGCAAAGCGCTGTAACTACAAGCTTTCTTGTGCATTCCTGTACTGCTCGCCACTTTTCTAATACGCAAGGACTTGATGCAATGTCTCGATGCAATTTTTCAATCCAAAAACTAATGTTCTCT
>MNZA01000002.1 GCA_001873375.1 Oscillatoriales cyanobacterium CG2_30_44_21 | reverse complement strand
CGAGACTTTGATAGGCTCACTACATGACCGAGCAATTCTCACAAGAGTAGGGGTAATTCATGAATTGCCCCTACTCTTGCGAGAATTGCTGCTTTCATTGACACATGATTGACTAAGAAATTATACTCATTACTTACACCTCAGAATTCCTGTCATTCTGAAACATTGGCGCAAATACCTCCCGATATCATGACCAATCCTGTTGAAATAAATTCCAATACACTGACAAATATATCTGTAGTCCTCTCTGATCGGGAACTTCAAGTAATTGAATTGGTATCTGCGGGTTTGACCAACCAAGATATCGCCACTAAGCTAGCCATCAGTAAGCGCACTGTGGACAATCACATCAGTAACATTTTGACTAAGACCCAAACTGATAACCGTGTGTCTCTGGTTCGTTGGGCTTTGCAGTGGGGAAAGGTTTGTATTGACGAAGTAAACTGCTGCATGATTGGTACGCAGCCGATTAGTACTATTGTTTTGGATAAGCAGGAATTGGAAAGTGCTTAAAGGCGACCCAAACACCAGTCAACAAAATATATATTGTCGTCAAAAAATCATCTATTACCCAGAAATTGCCCTAGCAATGTACCGTGAGCTAGCGGCTCACATTGAGCAGGTTCAGGGCATGACCGTTGAGCTATTTTCCCAAGAGAGTAAAGATTTTAGCTATTTAGGAAGTCAGATCGGAGGTATGTGGCTGACCTATCCCCCGAAAATTACCAATGAAGATCAAATATTGGTAAACAAAATTTTAAATCACTATGGAAGTTACCAGATTGAAGAGCTTTAAGCTCAAACCCACAATAATTTTGCAAGCGTTGCAAAATACAAAATAAATGATCATCGGCGCGAAGCGCCGACGATCAAAAATCTCTCTGGATTTTAAGTCAGCGCAAAGCGCTATACAGCCTATTGAGGCATTGAGTAGTACAGAGAAATTTTGGGAAGTGGCGCGGAGCGTTGCTTCCCAAAATTTCTCTGGGGTTTTATACAGCGCAAAGCGCTATATTCCTTGCAAATGTAATTTATAAAACTGAAGGCGATATGGCAAAGCGAATATTCACTGACTTTGATGGTCCGATTATGGATGTGTCAGAGCGTTATTACCAAGTCTATTTGTACTGTGTAGAAACAATTAGCGCCCCTCAACAGGCTATCAATATTCTCCCGAAATCAGAATTTTGGGAATTAAAGCGATCGCAGGTATCGGAACAACAAATTGCCAAGATGTCGGGCTTTGACGATGAACAATCCATCGCCTTTGCCAATTTACGCCGCGCCACGGTTCACAGCAATCCCTATTTTAAGTATGACCGTATCATTGACAGTGCAGTAACCGCATTAGAAACAGCGCAGCAGTCAGGGATTGAATTAGCAGTAATGACCATGCGTCGCCACCGTGAGCTTGGTCTAGTTCTTGATCAATATAATTTGAGAAGATTCTTTCCTGAAGATCGCATTTTTTGTTTGAGTAATGATTATCTCAAAACAGTTGATATTGAGGATAAGCCACTGTTGATGCAATCTGCCCAAGCCAATTTACCGCAGGTAGAGCAGCAATGGATGATTGGGGATACGGAAGCAGACATAACGGCTGCCCAGAGATTTAATATTCCTGCGATCGCTGTACTTAGCGGAATTCGCAACCAAACTCAGTTAGAAAAATATCACCCAATCCAAATATTTCCCAACCTTTTAGCAGCCATCAATGGAATAAAGAGCTTTGAGGTGATTTAAACCCCAGAGAAAATTTTGAGCATCGCGGCAGAGCCGCGATGCTCAAAATTTTCTCCATACTAAAAAGCGGCGCTTAGCGCCGCTTTTTAGTATCTTTCTCAATTACTCGCTAAGGCTGCGACAGTGTTTTTTGTTTGGATAATCTACAGTCCGCCTAAAAATTCTTGTTTAGCAATCTTGATCATTACAGCTTGCTGACCGAGGTAAAGCATATGTAACTCAGTCAGAAGTTGCTTTGCAGAATCAAGATCGATATTTTGAATCTGCTGACAAAACATCATGTGGGTAAATTGCTTCTCGATGGGTAAGTCACTCATAAGTACCTCTTTTACGACTCAAATAATGACGCTTAGACCAAATATCAAGCAATGGCTTATATTCAGTTGCGGCTTGCTATGGCGCGAGACTTTGTTCAGGAGAGTGGCTGGCTACGTCAATCTTCTAAACAAAATTTTGGAGTTTGGGAAAGCACAGCAAACTATATGAACTATATAAATTGAAGTTATTTAGCAATATATATTTGTCACTGTGTCAACATAACTTAACAATATTTTAAATTTCTTAGGACAACTGTATCACTATAAACATTTTGAGCAGATATATCCAAAGATGTATTTTAGGTAAAAACCTATAAATTTAAGTAGATACTCTTCCCAGTGATACATCTGCTAAAGCGATCGCCACTTATATTAAAGCGAGTAGCGGCGCTTTGCGCCGCTACTCATTTCTTGGGTTTTATGTCCTAACAAGACTGGCTACAGCTATGTAAGCAAAGAGTATTGCATTTAATATTCTGATTTTCTAATTGTTAAACAAGCCCACTCTTTGCGTTTCCAAAATGTGGCAATTACCCATTTATACTCATCTAGCGCTTCCGCAACTTTAGGTACTTGCTCAACCAAGATCCCGCTCAAAATTCCCCAGCCAGTCTCGCCCACAAGCTGCTCAAAATAGGGAATCATTTCGATAATGATATCCGCCAAAATATTGCAAGTAAAACCATTGGCGGGATGGGGCATATGGGCAATCAAGTCTTGAATACTGCCCTCCTGTACCCAAATTTTTTCCTCAGGAATATTATTAAGTTGACGATTGTGATTAGTTGCCTTGATCGCCAAAATGTCGTTGTCGATCGCGTAGGTTTGAGTCGCACCGATCATCAAAGCGCCGATGCTAAGAATGCCTGAGCCGCAGCCCACATCAGCGATCACGAGGTTGTCTTCGGGCTTTGCGCCCCATAACCGCATTTCCAAAGCCTCTAAACAAAGTTGTGTGGTGGCATGAGCGCCAGTACCAAAGGCACTACCAGGATCGAGGCGCAAAACTTGGCGATCGCCATCGGTGGGTGGTTCTAGCCATGCAGGGTAGATGACTAACATATCGCCAATTTCTTGAGGATGCCAATGTTGTTTCCAGCTAGAAGCCCAGTCTTCGTCACATATGACTGACCATTTTGTAACTGGAACCTCATAGTTGCTGGCGATCGCATCCTGCTTGAGCCACAGAGCCATCGCCGCTAGGTCTAAAACATTACCCTTTTCGATAGGTAAATAACTGCTGATATTTGTCTGCCCATCTTTGGTAGCTTGACTTGCCATACCCTGACATCCAAATTTATGCAGTCTCCAGAAAATTTGTTCTTCTAAAGCTGGCTCTGCAAGGATTTGAATTTCCCACCAGTTATTACTTGAGGCAATGATCGGAGATAGCATTTGAACAATTAAATATTAAATCTATTACGCACTATACAGCGCTTTGCGCTGACTTAAAACCTAGAGATAGTTTTGAAAGCGCGGCTCTGCCGCGTTTTCAAAACTATCTCTAAGCTAGCGAGTGGGGCATATGACAGCGCCCTGCGCTTAATTAAACCCTAGAGCAAATTTTGTGCATCGCGGCTCCGCCGCGATGCACAAAATATTCTTGGTTTGAGCGCAAAGCGCTGTAAGTTGATATGACTAATCTTGGATGTACTCTTCCTGCTGCAATAGAGCCACTTCAGCGCGGTGAGCCTCTCGCCCCACATAAGCCGCATGGTCAAATAAGGTCACAGGGCAAGGCTGATTTTTTTCAAAGATTTCGATACATAACTCTTTGGCAGTACGTCCTGAAAATAGCTGAATCGCTTGACGGTCAACTTTGCCCTTAGCAGGAATTGGCTTGCCAGTGTCGGGATCAACGGCTAGCCCTTGGGCATTGATATTGTTGCTGTAAAATTTTGCACAAATTAGATCTTGCTGACGATCAATATAAATGATGAAATAACCGCCAGAGTCAAGAGCTAGCGATCGCCTTGATAATTGATCATCGATATCCTGAAGTTGTTGTTGTCGCGTTGGTGAACTCGTAGTTATGTCTTGATCAGCCGTTAAATTCATTAACTTAAAAATTTGCAAATGATATTGTTGTCTAATTAGATATGATACGACTTATATAGCTTGAAAGAGGCGATCGCCATGGCAGCCAAAGTACTAGATGGACGATACAAACTAATCAAAAAGATTGGTGCGGGAGGCTTTGGTCATACTTTTATTGCGCGGGATATGCGCCGCCCTGGGTCGCCGCCCTGTGTGGTGAAGCAGCTTAAACCTGCCAGTGATGATCCGAACTTTATTCGTGAAGCCAGACGGCTGTTTAATACGGAAGCGGAAACCCTCGAAAAGTTGGGTAGGCACGATCAGATTCCGCAATTGCTCGCCTATTTTGAAGAAGATACGCAGTTCTTTTTGGTGCAAGAATTTATCGAAGGGCGATCGCTTCATGATGAGTTGAAACCCGCTCTGCCTGAAGTCTCCAGTTCCGATCAAGAGCCACGGGATGGAGATTCTTTTAATTTGCAGAATGAGATAGAAAGCATTAACCAGCCGATTAAGGACAGGCAACTTCCTGAAACTGAAGTTATCAAAATTCTAAGAGATGTCCTTGAAGTTTTGGAATTTGTACATTCTGAAGGTGTGATTCATCGCGACATCAAACCCGATAATTTAATCCGTCGTAAAAGCGATCAAAAGATTGTCCTGATTGACTTTGGGGCAGTTCGCGCCATGCAGGATGTCAATACCCAATTAGCTGCCGATGAGAAGGGAGAATCTCGCTTTACTGTAACTATTGGCACACCAGGCTATATGCCCAGTGAGCAATGTGCGGGTCGTCCTAGCTACAGCAGCGATATCTACGCCTTAGGAATGGTGGCGATCAAAGCCTTAACTGGATGTAGTCCGACGGATTTGCCTAATGACCCTGCTACGGGTGAAGTGGTTTGGCGAGATAAGGCGCGAGTCAGCAACGGCTTAGCGATGGTATTGACGCGGATGGTGCGCTATCACTACACGCAGCGCTATCAGTCAGTGCGAGAGGTAAATCAAGGGCTAACTACTTTTGCGACGATGACAGATGTGGAGCGGCAAGCCACTACTAGCAAGCTGGTCAGGTCAACTGCGCCCGATCAACCTAATTCAGCCCGATCAAGTTCGGCGCAGTCGGAAAGTACGTCAAGGCGGCGCACAGTGGCAACGACTCCCTCCACCAACTCCAATGCGGGGGTAATTTTTCTGTTTGGCGGATTATTGGCAGCGATCACCGTAATTGCCGCTTTTGCCATACCCGCGATGCGAAATAAACCACCTGCGGTAATTGTCAACAATCAACCGCCCGCAAGCCCCATTACGGAAGCGCCCACTGCCGCCAGTCCTCTGCCCAAAGCAATTCCCAATGAGCCAACTAACCAAACCCTCAACTTAGTCGCCAATCAAGACTTAGTGATTTCTAAGACTATGTATAGCAATGCGGGGCATACCTACACCTTTCCCGCCAAGTCTGGACAGACCCTTGTTACCGCCATTGCAGGGGATGGGTTATCTATTACCATTCTCAATTCTCAAGGAATAGCGCTGCCCAATGCCGTTAATGTCGCGAATACCAATGTTCCCATCGTCGCGGATGGAGCCTACACAGTGCAACTCAGGGGAACTTCTAAAAGTCCCGAAGTTCCCTACGAATTGCGACTAGGCTTAAAAGATGTCGCGATCGCACCCGTAGTCAACCCAGTTCCCAATCCGATCGCCACTCCGCCCATAACTACAACCACCACAGGGCAACCACTACCACCGCCGCAACCTTCGCCCACTCCCACCACTACGCCACCACCACAAATAGAAATCAAAATCAGGAATAGATAAGGCTAACGCGCCGCCTCTCTTTGCAAAGCACTACATCAAAATATGAAAATATACGGAATTGACTTCACCAGTTCTCCCAAATCAAGTAAGCCGATCGCCTGTGCCGCAGCATGGCTAGAATCAGATATTTTGCAGATTCAAAGAATGCATTACTTTACAAATTTTGCTGACTTTAGGGAATTTCTTCAGCGATCGCCAATCTGGATTGCAGGAATGGACTTTCCCTTGGGACAACCGCGCAAATTAATCGAAAATCTGCAATGGGGAGAAACTTGGGCAGAATATGTCAGCCTTGTGGGGCGGATGACTAAGCATGAATTTGTAGAAACTCTCAATCAATATCGGCAGGGCAGGGCGGAAGGCGATCGCGAACATTTACGACAAACTGATCGCTTGACGGGAGCAATCAGCCCCATGAAAGTCTATGGCGTGCCTGTGGGCAAAATGTTTTTTGAAGGCGCTCCGAGGATGCTTGCCGCAGGGTTTAGTATTCAGCCCTGTCACATGACCTCTGATCCAAGGGTGGTAATGGAAGTCTATCCTGCCATTGCCGCCAGAAAGTTAATCGGTAAGCATAGTTATAAGTCCGATACCAAGCAAAAACAAACCTTGGAAATGCAAGGATATCGTCAAAAAATTCTTAATGAACTGAACCAATTAGAATTTGCTAAATCTGTTTCTCACTTAGCAATAGATATTGATCAAAGTCTTGCGGAACAAGCGATAAGTGATGCCTCTGGCGATACTCTTGATGCCATTCTTGCCGCGATTCAAGCAGCTTCCGCCTCGCGGAAGCCAGATTTTGGGATTCCTCAATTCTGCGATCGCCTTGAGGGATGGATTTGCGTATAAAGATTGGCTTCGCCAATCTTCGGGGTTTTCAAATAAATAAATGGCTACGCCATTTATTTATTCGGTATCAGAAATCGCTTCTTGCATTAACTCTCGCACAAAGGGAACATCCTGCTGCGTAATTTCCCAAAGCGTATTGAGATCGACATCCAGATAGCCAAATAGGAGACTGTCGCCCACACTGGTCAACCGCCGCCAATTGATTTGGGGATAGAGATCCATAAAGCTAATCGGTAAGCGTCTTGCCGTTGCGCCAATTAGTCCGATCGCCCTCTCTACTGCAAAAATAGTTTTTTGATCGCAGCTAAACTGCAAAAAATTGATGCCAGCGACAAAGGACTCAGTCGCCGCGATCGCCTCCAAAATATCCTGTATTTGCGCATCTAGGCGATTGTGTAGGCGATCATCACAATCGCCATCGTTGGGAATACTTACTTTATCTATTTCCATCAACTTTATATTTCTCGGAAGTTTACAATATTTCCAATTACGGCGATCGCAGGGGGCGTAAAATCATGCTCCTGCACAAGTTGCACAATATTACCTAGGCAGCCAATTAACTCTGACTGATCAGGACGGGTTCCCTGTCGAATTAAGGCGATCGGTGTAGATTCGGGCAGTCCCGCCGCCACTATTTTAGAAATTATTTCATTCAAATTATGTAGCCCCATATAGACCACAATTGTTTCCGCAGCATGGGCGATCGCTGACCAGTTAATACTAGGACGATATTTGCCCGCCGACTCATGCCCTGTTACAAAAATCACCGATGAGCTAAAGTCACGGTGCGTCAACGGAATCCCCGCATAGGCAGGAGCCGCAATCCCTGAAGTAATCCCTGAGACAACCTCCACCTCAATTCCCGCCGCCCGCAAATCTGCCAGCTCTTCGCCGCCACGACCAAAAACAAAGGGATCGCCACCCTTGAGGCGCACCACAATCGCCGCCTGTTGCGCCTTTTCGATCAATAGCTGTGTTGTTTCTTCTTGCAATAGTGAATGGTTGCCGCGCCGCTTACCCGCATGGATTTTTTCGGCGATCGGATTTACCATTGCCAAAATCTCGTCACTGACTAGCGCATCATATAAGACCACATCACAGGTTTCTAACAAAGCCTTACCTTTGAGTGTCATCAGTCCCGCATCTCCAGGTCCCGCACCAACTAAATAGACCTTACCCAAATTTGTATTTAACTCCGTATTTGACTCTGTATTTGTCATTCCCTATCTAAACCACCGTATCTAAGCCAAATATTGCAAGGCGATCGCATCACCATTTTCCTCATGTATTGTATTTGTAAGTAGCTCAACATAGTTAAAGTCCAAAACCAGAAGTTGTTCCGCCCGCTACGCGGGCGGAACAACCTTCTTGATTTTTAGATTACTTATAACTGGCTACTTATTACCAAGCAAATAATTGAAAAAGTTTTGAGACGCAGCCATCTTGTCAAGCCAAATCAAGGAGAAGTAACAAAACATTTATATGTTTAAAGAGTTTCTTGAGATGTAACAAGTACAACGAATTAACATGAGGCAGGCGTGAATCTTACCGACTTTACCAAAGCAAATCTTACCAAATCTAGCTTAGAAGGCATTAACCTCAAAGGAGCCGATCTCAAGCGCGTTAATCTCAGCAATGCCAAACTTGCCGATGCCAAACTTGCTAAAGCAAATCTTTCAGGAGCATTTCTCCATGGAGCTGACCTGAATCGAGCTGACCTAGTTGAAGCTAACTTGACCGAAGCAAATCTGACTTCGGCATCTTTAATCAAAGCCGATTTGCAACGGGCTTGTCTGAACGATGCTTATTTAGTGGCGGCAAATTTAAATGCGGCAAATTTAACTAGTGCCTCATTGGTCAATGCCGATCTCAGTCTTGCTACATTGACTACGGCTTGTTTGAATGGCGCAAACTTGAGCAAAGCGAAACTCAATGGCACTTTCTTTATTGAGACTAATCTTTTAGGCGCAGATCTGAGTGACTCAGACTTCACAGGCGCATTAATGATCAAGGCAAATCTTAGTGGCGCAAATCTTAGCCAAGCCTGTCTCATTAATGTTGACCTGACCGAAGCCAATTTAGTCGGCGCAGAACTATATGGCGTTGATCTCAGTGGCGCGATTTTAAATGAAGCGAATCTCAATGCTGTCGATCTAGTTAATGCCAATTTGAGTGGCGTATCCCTCAGCCGCGCCAACTTGGGTTGGGCAAACCTCTTGGGCGTCAACCTCGAAAAAAGTAATCTAGTCGGCTCCGACCTCAGTTGGGCAAATCTCAATGAAGCCAATTTGATCGAGGCGGACTTGAGTTGGACAAATATGACGGGCGCTTTTTTGATGAAAGCAAATCTCAGTAATGCCAACTTAAACGGGGTCAATCTTTCTAATGCCAATATGACGGGTGCAAACCTGAGTGGGGCAAACCTGATGGGTGCGAATCTGAGTGGCGCGGACTTGAGCAATGTCGATCTGCGCGGTGCTTATTTGATCAGAACCAATTTGCATAATGCGATTTTAAATGAAGCAAATTTAACGGGAGCAAATCTCGATGAGGCGGTACTAAATGGAGCGAGTTTAAATCGCGCTAATCTCAATCGCGCTAATCTCAACCGTGCCAGTTTGACAGGCGCAAACTTAAAAGGAGCCTTCATGTTGTGGACAAACCTGAGAGGGGCGTTCATGTTATGGACAAATCTTGATGGCGCAAACATGACAGGCGCAATTTTGCCATCGGATAAGTAATAGCTTGGAGCTTTGATCAACGCCGCGAAGCGGCGTTGATCAAAGAAACGCAAAAGACTGTAAGCAAAACATGGTGTGAAAAGAGTAATGAAGGCTAAAGAACTTATTGATCGCTATAACAAAGGTTTTCGAGATTTTAGTGATATTAACCTTAGCCGCGAAGATCTCAATGGGGCAGGGCTAGTGGCGATCAATCTAGCCAATGCTAATCTCAGCGAGACTAACCTATCCTGCACGACGCTAAATGAGGCAAACCTATACAGCGTCAACTTAAAGACCTCAGTACTCTATCGAGCTAGCCTCTGTGATGCAAATCTCTGTGAGGCGGATCTAAATGGTGCTAGTCTGATTAAGGCTGATTTGCATGGCGCTAGGTTAGAGAGAGCTAGCCTTAGGGATGCCGATCTGACTGGGGCTAATCTCAATGCTGTGAGTCTGGTTAATGCCGATTTGACAGGTGCTAATTTGAGTTGCGTTTCTTTGGTTGGAGCTAATCTGGAAGGCGCTAATCTGTCAGAAGCATTTTTGAAAGGAGCGAATTTGGATGGAGCAAAGCTAAATGGAGCCAATCTTGAAGACACTAATTTGAGTGGTGCTAGTTTTAGTGAAGCCAACCTCAGTCATGCAAATTTAAAGTCAGCCAATCTCTGCCATGCCAACCTCTATGCTGCTAATCTTTCAGACGCTTTATTGTCTAAAGCCGATCTTAGCGGTGCAAATTTGAGTAATGCCAACCTAAATGATGCCGATCTTAATGACGCGGATCTCAATGGCGCATTTCTAGTTGATGCTCATCTGGGTCGAGTGCATCTAGGTGGAGCAAATCTGAGCAAGACTAATTGTTATAAAACTGATTTTGGAGGTGCATTTTTGCTGGGAGCAAATTTCAATGGCGCAAATTTGAATTGCACAAATTTTGCCAATGCTTCTCTCCAATCCGCTGATTGTGACGATATCCCTGATGCTAAATATGCGTTGGATTGAACAGTTTTTTCAGAAGCTCGCCTATGGCAAGATTTTGAAAAAAAGTTACAGCACCCAGAGAAATTTTCAAAGCTTTAATCGGCTGTACAAAAGTTAGTTAGGAATGAAACATGAACGCAAAATCAGAACCAATTTCTGGAAGCTCACCGACAAGCCCCAAGTATAAACGAGTCTTACTTAAACTTAGTGGTGAGGCTCTGATGGGCGATCGCAGTTTTGGCATTGATCCTGAAGTTGTCCAAGACATCGCTTTGCAAATTGCCGAGATTGTCCGCGATGGCATTGATGTGGCGATCGTGGTCGGCGGCGGTAACATTTTTAGAGGAATCAATGGCGCAGCTAAGGGCATGGATCGCGCCACGGCTGACTACATTGGCATGATTGCCACCGTGATGAATGCCCTCACCCTTCAAGATGCCTTAGAAAACTTAGACGAACCGATTCCCACCAGAGTTTTATCGGCGATCGCCATGCAGGAGATCGCCGAGCCATATATCCGCCGCCGAGCCATCCGCCACCTTGAAAATAATCGGGTGGTTATTTTTGGCGCTGGCTCAGGAAATCCATATTTTACAACCGATACAACGGCGGCTTTACGCGGTGCGGAAATTGATGCGGAAGTAATTCTAAAAGCGACCAAAGTTGATGGCATTTACGACAGCGATCCTAAGAAAAATCCTGAGGCGAGACGATTTGAGTCGGTGAGCTTTGACTACGCCCTAATCCATGATCTGCGGGTGATGGATGCGACTGCCTTTGCACTCTGTAAAGAGAATGGCATCCCCATAATTGTATTTGATCTTGGTGTTACAGGTAACATTCGGCGCGTCATCATGGGAGAATCAATCGGTACTTATGTTGGAGGTTCCTGTGAAATTACCTGATGTTGAGGCGCGGATGCAGAAAGCTGTAGAGGCGACCCAGCACAATTTTAATACTGTGCGGACGGGGCGGGCTAATGCTTCGCTGTTGGATCGAATTACGGTGGAGTATTATGGCGCAGAAACTTCTCTCAAAGCCTTAGCCAATATTTCATCCCCTGATTCAACGACATTACAAATTCAACCCTTTGATCGTTCGTCCATGCGGGCGATCGAGAAGGCAATTTCTGAGTCGGATATTGGTTTGACTCCCAACAATGACGGGATTAGTATTCGGCTCAATATTCCGCCATTGACTAGCGATCGCCGCAAAGATCTCGTCAAAATGGTTTCTAAGCTTGCCGAAGAAGGTAAAGTCGCCGTGCGAAATGTCCGTCGTGATGCGATCGAGTCAATCCGCAAATTAGAAAAAGCTAAGGAAATTTCTGAGGATGATTCTAAAAGTCAACAGGAACAAGTGGATAAGTTAACGGAAAAATTCGTCAAGCTCATCGATAAGGTTACTGCCGAAAAAGAAAAGGAAATCTCAACAATCTAATCCCAAATAAAGAAATGGCGTAGCCATTTCTTTATTTTAAAAACCATACTGAGCTTAGTTTTTAGTTCATAAAAGTCTGGTTCTTCAGATCAAAAAGAATGAGCCGCCTGCGTAGCAGGCGGCTCATTCTTTTTGATCTTACATTTGCTGCAAGTAAAGCTCACTGCCAATCTTGGCAAGCTTCTCTTGCTTCTCTAACACCATATCTCTGATGGATAAGCGATAAGCAATCACTTTCTCTAATAGTTGCGGATTAGAACTAGCCAAAATCTGCACCGCTAGCAGCCCCGCATTATCAGCATTGCCGATCGCCACCGTTGCCACAGGGATTCCCTTAGGCATTTGCACAATTGAATAAAGGGAATCAACTCCATTTAGTTGACGAGTGGAAACTGGTACACCAATTACAGGTAAAGGCGAAAGCGCCGCCACCATTCCAGGTAAATGAGCCGCTCCACCAGCACCCGCAATGATGACTTTAACCCCTCTCGCATGCGCAGTTTTGGCAAACTCCACCATGCGATCAGGTGTGCGGTGTGCGGAAATAATCGCGACTTCGTGGGGAATCTCAAATTTCTGACAAATGGCGATCGCCCCTTGCATAGTGGGCAAGTCAGAGTCACTTCCCATGATGATACTAACGTGAGGTTGAGTTTCCATATTCTTAGGTAAATGCAAATATATTTGGGCTATTGGCTAACATCCTGATTAATCCTGAATGCAACGTATTTGTTAGCCTAGCATCCAAGCCAGAATTAATCGGGTAATAAGTAGCTCAACACAATTAAAACCAAAAGCCAGAGGTCGTTCCGCCCGCTACGCGGGCGGAACGACCTCTGGCTTTTAGATTACATACTCCCTTCCCAGTGAATATGTTGAGCTACTTACCAAATACCGTCTATTGAGGCTTTGAGGGGTGCAGAGAGATTTTAAGTCAGTGCAAAGCACTACTATTATTGTCGGAAATTTCTGTTGTGCCTTGGTTGCGACTTTCGGTAATATGTCTTTAATTCTATTTACTCAGTGCTTTGGCTCGATATTTGCACCTTATAGGGCGACCGCACACGTTTCTTAACAAAATAAGATACAATTAGCGAAAGCTAAGCAATGACTATATTTAAAGCCTCAAGGATAGTCTTAAGATAGTTGTTGTTCCAGCCAGCCTTGAGTCGTTTTGCCTTAACACCGACCTTAGTTTTTTTGTCCCTCGACAACAAATTTAAGCCGATATGACGAATCACTGCAAGATT
>MNZA01000046.1 GCA_001873375.1 Oscillatoriales cyanobacterium CG2_30_44_21 | reverse complement strand
CGTAAATCTCGCGGATTGAGAGTCACTTCGGGCGACAACTCCACTACCATCCGCGTCGTATTAGCATCCACCTGTCCCACTCTGACCGCTTGTACGCCTTTGCCCACTCGCCGCCGCACCGTGGGACCTTGATAGACCAGCCCAGGCAAGTCAATCACAATGCGAGTGGGATTATTGATCACCACGCCCTTTGGCTCAATATCATTTTTAAGCGAAAACTGAATCTTGCTATCGTTGAGGTCATAGACAAAGGTTTCCAGACGGTTTGCCTGTGCGGTTGGTGTGGCGATCGCCATGCTGCTAGACACACTTAGCAGCGCTAGCAGTATGGACTTCGCTGTAATAGGAGAAGCTGATGAGTTTTGCTTTGGGGAAAGAAAAGAGAACATTAGTTTTTGGATTGAAAAATTGCATCGAGACATTGCATCAAGTCCTTGCGTATTAGAAAAGTGGCGAGCAGTACAGGAATGCACAAGAAAGCTTGTAGTTACAGCGCTTTGCGCTTAATTAGAACCCAGAGAAATTTTTGAAAGCGGCGCTCCGCGCCGCTTTCAAAAATTTCTCTGGGTTCTAATTAAGCGCAAAGCGCTGTAACTACAAGCTTTCTTGTGCATTCCTGTACTGCTCGCCACTTTTCTAATACGCAAGGACTTGATGCAATGTCTCGATGCAATTTTTCAATCCAAAAACTAATGTTCTCTTTTCTTTCCCCAAAGCAAAACTCATCAGCTTCTCCTATTACAGCGAAGTCCATACTGCTAGCGCTGCTAAGTGTGTCTAGCAGCATGGCGATCGCCACACCAACCGCACAGGCAAACCGTCTGGAAACCTTTGTCTATGACCTCAACGATAGCAAGATTCAGTTTTCGCTTAAAAATGATATTGAGCCAAAGGGCGTGGTGATCAATAATCCCACTCGCATTGTGATTGACTTGCCTGGGCTGGTCTATCAAGGTCCCACGGTGCGGCGGCGAGTGGGCAAAGGCGTACAAGCGGTCAGAGTGGGACAGGTGGATGCTAATACGACGCGGATGGTAGTGGAGTTGTCGCCCGAAGTGACTCTCAATCCGCGAGATTTACGACTCAAATCCCTCAAACCTGGGGAATGGACAATGAAACTTCCCCAAAATATTGCGGCGATCGACTTAAATAGTGCCACTAACTTCATATTGCCGATCGCGGGGGCAGTGATTAGTTCAGGTTTTGGCTGGCGCGTTCATCCGATCACAGGTGAAAGAAGACTGCATAAAGGCGTTGACTTTGCGGCTCCCACAGGTACGCCCATATTTGCCGCGTCTGACGGTGTGGTTACCGAGGCAGGCTGGACGGACGGCGGCTATGGCAATATTGTCGAGTTGCGCCATAGTGACGGCAGCATAACTCTGTATGCCCACACTAATCGGGTGTATGTGTCCAAAGGGCAAGCAATTAGTCGCGGTCAAGCGATCGCGGAGGTCGGTTCCACAGGTCGCAGTACTGGCCCCCACTTGCATTTTGAAATGCAGCCTGACGGCAAAACTGCCGTTGACCCCATGGATTATTTGCAAATGCGTCAAGTTACCCTTGACCTAGCATCAAATAGCTTTAAGGATTAATTCCCAGTTACCGTATTATTTTTATGACACAAGATGACTTTCAAAAACAGGTCTTAGACCGATTAGAGAAACTTGACAAACTCGATCACGATGTAGAGAAGTTATCAAAGGACAACGAAAAATTTAATGATCGATTTACTAATTATCAACAGGCGACACAATCTCTAGTCAGCTTAGCTTTTGGCTTAATCGCATCCGCTATAGTAATCACGGTTGTCTCATCAGTATTTAAACGATAGTTTCATCTAAAACCACAAAGCGCCCCTGTAAGTAGCTACTTACAGGGGCGCTTTTCTCTACATGAGATAGTCAAGCCCTTTATCGCGACTTAAACCATATTTGTCCAATCTAGTCGATGAGTAGCGGCGCTACTCATCGATTTGGATTTGGCGTTGCTTGAGAATGAACTCGGCGATCGCGAGATCTTGATGGGTGGTCACTTTTAAGTTAGTCTCTTCACCCATCACAATCTGCACGGCTAAGCCCACTTTTTCCAGTAAAGCCGCGTCATCGGTCACTTCCCAACCTAGCTCTTGGGCAGTTAGGTGGGCATTTTTGATCAGATCGGCTTGAAACCCTTGGGGAGTCTGGGCAGCCCACAGTTGGTCGCGATTGGGCGTATCGATAATCGTTAAACCATCCACAACTTTAATCGTGTCCTTAACAGGAACAGCCGCAATAAAACCTTGCATCTTTTGCAGCGCCACATCGCAGCGATCAAATAGGTCAGGCGTAGCCAAACACCTCGCTCCATCGTGAATCAGCACATGGCTACAATCGGGCGGTAAGGTCAGCAAGCCATTAAATACCGAAGCTTGGCGCGTTGTTCCGCCTTGAATCAATCGGATCGGCTTGGGGGGTTCAATATTATTAAAGATTGCTTGAAAGTCTTTATAGTCTGCGGGTTGCGCCATCACCCCAATCCAAGCGATCGCTTCTGATGCGATCGCCGCTTCTAGAGTCCATTGCAAAATTGGCTTACCCAAGAGCGGTAGCAAAAGTTTGTTGCGATCCGCGCCCATGCGCTTACCACTGCCCGCCGCAGGAATTAACAAGTGACAAGACATAGGTTAATCGGCTAGTTGCCACCATCCAAAAGCTGGCCCCACAAAGCGAATCGTAATCCAGATTACGACCATCGCGCCAATGCCATACCAAGCGCCTTGGGTGGAGACTTCCACAAATTTGTTAGCTTTATCCTTAGTCAAAAAGGGAATCCAAGAAGCGATCGGCTCTTCCTTGCCATATTCTTCTCCCATTGACTGCTTACGGCGTTTTGACTCACCCATAATTTACTCTCCTAAATCTTTTATCCCAAATCAAAAAATGGCATAGCCATTTTTTGATTTTAGTGACGCGGCTTTGCCGCGTCACTAAAAGTCGCTTCCTTATTTTACGGCGCAGCCCTAACAACTCACCAAAAACTTAAAAACCCAAAAGTTGTCAAATCATCCTTTGGGGCTGAGATTACAATCGCCTTACTTTACTTTTTAAAATATTTTCCTCAACCACATTAATCTGCACCTCTCCCCATCTCGTCGCATAGGCAGGGAAAGGAAACCCAACTAGCAATGGCGATGGCACTTCGGGTTGATGGATAAACATACTGCCAGATTTGAGAAGTAGCGATCGCTTGCGACAAGCACCAGTCAAAAAGTTATATTCAGGACGCTCCACTTCGGCAGAGTCGAGGCGACCAACCACCCGCACCGCCGCCTGTCCCACAACGCGCCTTTCCACCTCTGATGCTGTCTGCTGTGCGCCAATTAAGATAATCCCTAGCGATCGCCCACGTTCCGCAATTTCCACTAACAAGTCCTTAATTGGGCTGCGTCCCTCCTTTGGGGCGTATTTATTTAACTCATCAAGGACAATAAAAATCACAGGATATTGACCGCGCTTTTCTTTTTCCATGAAAAGTCTATGTAACAATACACCCACCACAAATTTTTGGGCTTTACTGCCTAGTTTATTGATGTCGGCGATCGTCAGTTGATACTCCGCCGCAAGTGGGTCAAGCTTATACTTTTGCAACTCCTCCGCAGGAATATCTCCCCGTATCAAATGCCCAATCTCATCAGCGATGCCCCAGAGACGGCGAGTTAGTGCTTCAGCAGTGGCGGGGGCATTACGACCTAGCCATTTGGGATCGCCTTTGTTGTCATTCTCCTCAAGTAACTTGTATTCAATAAATTCGATCAAATCGCGAAAGGTTTCCACTTTGTCCTTGCCCTCTTCGCCATATTCATCATCAGGCTCTAGGCTAGCTTTCGGCAAAAATCCCATTTTTAGATCATGCTTGTCATTGTCGGCGGCTAACCTCGCTAGACGTTCTTCAACAATTCCTGCTAAAAAGCCCATGTTTCCGCGTTCGAGGTCGTCACCAGCAAACAAAAATCGAAACAGGCGATCGCGACAAAATTCCCGCATTCCCCACAAATAAGCAGAAATATGATCAGAACGCTGATCGAGATGGGGTTCTACGGCTTGGGTGTTTTTCTTGGGGGCGACACAAAACCGCACATCTCGAAAGGGCTGCACAGGAAGATCAAGGGCTTGATAAGTTCGGCGAGCATCTTCGCTGATCTTGTTATTAGCCTTGTCTAGGAAAAATAGATCTTCGGCTTTGACGTTGAAAATCAATGCTTTCGTATTTGCTCTTTTTGCACCTAATGCCGCTGAATTAAAAATGGAGTGCAGCAAAAACAAAGCAAAGGAAGTTTTAGTTGCCACACCTGAAATTCCTGAAATATTAACGTGTGCGCCCTTTGTGCCGTCAATAAACTCATAGTTGAGATAGGCAGGGCTACCATTTCGCATCAACCCTGCGGAAATGCGTTGCTCCATCCCATCAAAGTTGAGCGCAAATCGCAAGTTCTCATCTTCCGCCAAATAAACTGCATCACTTGGCTGCGGCGGTAAATATTCTTCAGGCTCAATCCTTGTTACTTGGATATGGGCGGCGTAGGACACGTTTACAGGCATACTGCCAGTAGTTACCAGAAAAGTATCGGTATCAAATTGGGTTCCCTCATGGATCGTGCGAACATGATCGACCACGCCATAAAAATTAACGACACCTTTTTTGTCGGGGCGATCAGTCTTCACTTGGACAACATCATCAAGGCGCAATACCTTCCCGTCACAGACTGCCACCCAAAACTCAAGCGGTGTCGCATCCTTAGTCCCCAAAATATAACCAACTGGTTCCGTCATGTCCGTCTATCTAGTCCTTGTATTAATTTTAGGGTTAGATTTCTGATAGCATGGCAAAGCCATGCTATCAGAAATCTAACCCCTATTCCATTATTGTCCTACAGCAGTTGCTTATCAAACCCAAACCCAGAGAAACTTTAAAAGCGTTGCAAAGCAACGCTTTTAAAGTTTCTCTGGGCTTTCTGTAAAAACAAAGAAAGGCAACGCTCAGCGTTGCCTTTCTTTGTTTTTTTACCAGCTAGACTTAACTACGCCTGGCAATAAACCTTGGTGAGCCATTTCCCTAAGGACGTTACGGCACAAGCCAAAATCTTTGTAATAGCCGCGAGGACGACCAGTCGCCCAGCAACGGTTGCGGTGACGAGTGGGGTTAGCATTGCGGGGAATTTGTTGGATCTCACGATGTACAGCAACTTTTTGTTGTTGTGTCAGTTCAGGACTGGCAAACTTTTCTTTAAGTGCTTCGAGTTTAGTTGCATATTTTTCAACTAACTTTGCGCGTTTTTTTTCGCGCTCGATCATGCTTTTCTTAGCCATTGCGGTTCTATCAGGTGATGTAGAGGTAAAAGTCTAAAAATTTAATACAATTCGCGACAGTTATCGATCATAACCCAAATAGCTAAATTTAAATAATTTTTATCTTAAACCCAAATTAATTTTAAAAAGCCCTCCGCAGGTAAGCTTCTAAAAATCAATTTGGGTTTAACCGCAAAGTGTTGTAAGAAATGAGTGGCAGCAGCCATCAATCCTATAGTAAATTTGACTAGCTTACTTTTGAATATTTCGTGAACTAATGGGACATCAGAGACCGATCGCAGTGGATTTGTTTGCAGGTGTGGGCGGCATGACCTTGGGCTTTGAGCAAGCGGGATTTGATGTACTAGCATCGGTGGAGATTGATCCGATCCATTGTGCGACCCACGAATACAACTTTCCGATGTGGAAGGTGATCTGTGCCAGTGTCACCGACATCTCAGGCGATCAGATTCGCAGCAAGTCCCAAATCGGCGATCGCGATGTTGATGTGGTATTCGGGGGGCCTCCTTGTCAGGGCTTTTCACTAATGGGAAAACGCGCCTTTGAAGATCCACGCAATCAATTGGTGTCACATTTTATGCGCTTAGTTATTGAACTAAAGGCTAAGTACTTTGTGATGGAAAACGTTAAGGGATTAACGATTGGCAATCATCGACAGTTTATTGATGAAGTAATCGCAAATTTTGAAAAAAATGGTTACAAAATACTTAAACCCTATAGAGTTCTCAACGCTTCCCATTTTGGAGTGCCGCAACATCGCGAAAGATTGTTTCTAATTGGCTGTCGTCAAGATTTGTCCCTTCCCAATTACCCATCACCAATTACAAAACCTGCCAAAATCAAACGCATTCCCAAAGAAGTTGCCAATTTACCTGATAGCCCCACTGTAAGGGATGCGATCGCAGACTTGCCCAACATTTTGCAATATCAAGAGTTAACCGCTCAAGATTGGTGTGTTGCTGACTATGGAAAGACAAAAAGTAGATACAGTGAATATCTGCGCGGACTAAAAGCCGATCCGCTCAATCTTGCCTATCCTCGCAAATACGATTCAAGTCTACTTACTTCTAGTATTAAAACTGTGCATAGTCCGACTTCGATCACTCGTTTTCGGGAGACTGCAAATGGTGAGGTCGAAAAAATCAGTCGTTTTTTAAAACTTGATCCTGAGGGAATTTGTAATACCCTTCGAGCAGGTACACCGAGCAATCGGGGAGCTTTTACCGCCCCGCGTCCCATCCATCCTGAGCAGCCTCGCTGTATTACTGTACGAGAAGCAGCTAGACTGCATTCTTATCCTGATTGGTTTCGTTTTCATGGTACAAAGTGGCATGGATTTCGCCAAATTGGGAACTCAGTACCGCCACTTTTAGCTAGAGCAGTTGCTAATCAATTACATAAATTATTAGGCTCAAATCTATGCATACCATCTGGGGAAATTATTTTAGAAAACGATAATTTGTTGCAAATTAGAATGGTGAAAGCCTCGATAAAATATGGCGTTGATTCCCATGTAATAGAGCCGAGAGCCAAGAAAAATAACTTGTTTCTCTCAAATTAAACCCCAAAGAGTAAGTGGGTGCGAGTAATGGCGGCGCTTCGCGCCGCCATTACTCTTTTATTTCAATTAGTTCAATTGGTAAGCCATCAGGATCGGCAATAAAAGAAACTTGATAAGTGCGATCGCCGATCGCTTGAGATCTTGGAGATAGCAGTAATTTTAATTTGCCGACCTTATTAACTAATTCTTGTAAAAACTGCTCTAGGTTTTCCACTCGAAATGATAGGTGGTAGTAACCAACATAATGCTCATCCCTAAAAGGATCGGCAATATTTTTAGGTTCAGGAACCTGCATCAGTTCTAGGTTAGTTCCTGCGCCATGCATCCAACAGGCTAGGGTAATTCCCGCCGAAAAGCGCTCTGTAACTTCAAAGCCCAAGGCTTCATAAAAGGCGATCGCCCTGAAAATATCCGCAGTTTTGATAGAAGTATGATGGTGGCTAATCTGCATAAGTAACCTAAGTTGCTACCCAAAGATAACATTACTACTTATCCACACTACTTATCCACTCCAGAGTTGATGGCGTAGGAGAGCCGCGCTACGTTTTATGCTCTATTCAAACCCAGAGAAAATTTTGAAAGTGCTGTAAAGCAGCACTTTCAAAATTTTCTCTGGGTTTGACTGTTAATATGGCTAAATTAATGTGACCAAAATTGACAAGGTAGCAATTTGAAGCTATGGCAACTGCAAATCAAGAAAATCGATCCCTAAGGCGTTTGCTTGTCAACGACACAACGGGCTTTATGGTCAGGCGCTTGGGGCAAGCCGCGATCGTGATTTTGGGTGTATCGATTCTTAGCTTTTTTGCGATTACAAAATCTCCTGGCAATTGCTTTTCAGACTTGCGAGCTAACCCTAATACTCCCAAGGCGACGATTGAACAGCTAGAAAAGCAGATGAACTATGACAAGCCTGAGGCAATTCAGTATTTGCTATGGCTCCAAAATACTTTGGGTGGGAATTTGGGAGTGCGTTGCCAAGGACTAGCGCCTGTAACGCCGCTAATTGTCGAGAGGGCTGGCAATACCTTGATCATGTCTTTGGGTTCTTTGATTACTACTTGGTTGATTGCGATTCCTCTGGGCATTTACAGCGCCGTCAAGCAAAACGCAATCAGCGATCGCTTTGTGCAGGTGATTAGCTATGCCACGCAGGGATTTCCCAGCTTTGTGCTAGCGATTTTATTATTAATGGTGGCTCAAAATACAGGCTGGTTTCCTGTGGGCGGCATGACCAGCATTGATTTTAGCGATCTACCTCTATGGGGCAAAATCCTTGATATTTTCCATCACATGATCTTGCCGATATTGACGCTTACCTTAGTCAGTTTTGCAGGACTACAGCGGATTATGCGCGGTAGCTTGCTAGATGTGCTGCGCCAAGACTATATCAAGACAGCCCGTGCTAAAGGATTACCAGAAAATCAAGTCATCTATATCCATGCCCTTCGTAATGCCATCAATCCCTTAATTACCTTGTTAGGCTTTGAATTTGGTGGCTTACTGGGCGGGGCATTCATTACGGAGTTCTTTTTTAGTTGGCCGGGGTTAGGGAAATTATTGCTGGATGCCACTCGCGAGAAGGATACAAATCTCGTAATGGCGGGATTAATGCTCGGTACTTTGATGCTGGTGGTGGGAAATTTAATTGGCGATTTACTGCTCAAAGCCGTTGATCCCAGAATTAAACTAGACGATATGGGATAGCAAGGTTTGCCGTGCCATCGGCGCGGCAAACCAATTTGGTAAAAGTCTACGCAAATCAGTAATATATAAACCAAGAAAGGAGTAGCGGCGCTTTGCGCCGCTACTCGAATTTATAAAACTATCACCATGAAAAAAGCCTTAGAGCCGAAAACTAACCGTTATCTAATTCCAGCGATCGCCCTTGCGATCGCCGCTTTAGGTGTGAGTATTTGGCTAGTAATTGGTCGTTCTAGCAGTAACTCATCTTCTTCGAGTGCCTCAGCACCAGCCGCCAGCACAACCACCAAGGCAGCAGCAAAAGCCATCAGTGCTTTGGGTCGCCTCGAACCGCAGGGTGAAGTCGTGAAAGTTGCCTCACCATCGGCTCTTGGCACATCAAGAATTGTCAAACTGCTCGTCAAAGAAGGTGATATGGTCAAGCAGGGGCAACCGATCGCTATTCTCGATAGTTATGACCGTTCAGTGGCGACTCTGCTGCAAGCCCAAAGCCAAGCCCAAGAAAGTGAACGCAATCTCGCCCGTGTCAGGGCAGGTGCTAAGAGTGGCGATATTGTTGCCCAAGAAGGAAATGTGCTGTCCGCCGCCACTAACATCAAGGCTTTGGAAGCAAATACTGCCCGCATCCGAGCCGAATTGGAGATCGCAGGGCAGGACTACAATCGCTTTCTACAGGTTTTTAAAGAAGGTGCAATCTCTCAAACTGAACTTGATGTCTATCGTTTGCGAGCCGAAACTTTACAGGGACAATTTCTTCAAGCACAACAACAAGTACAACAGGCTCAGTTTCAGCTAAATCAAGCCCAAGGACTACTCACCAGTGTTCGCGAAGTGCGTCCTACGGATATCCAATTTGCGGAAGCGCAGTTACAAACGGCGATCGTTAATGTCAAGAGTGCCGAAGTCAATCTCGACCTTTCTCAAGTCCGCGCCCCCATCGATGGACAGGTACTGAAGATTAATTCTAAAACTGGGGAAGTGGTCAGCCAAACAGAAGGCTTGATCGATCTTGGCAATACCAAGCAGATGTATGTAGTGGCAGAAATCTATGAAACTGATATTGGCAAAATCAAGGTTGGTCAGACTGCCAAAATCGACAGTGATGCCTTTGAGGGTGAAATTGCGGGCAAGGTCGAAAGCATCGGTTTACGGATTGCCAAAAATGACGTACTTGGAACCGATCCTGCGGCAAAGACTGACGTTCGCATTATCGAAGTCAAGATCAAACTTGATGACAGCAAAAAAGTCGCGGGACTAACTAATTTACAAGTCAGAGTTAAAGTAGAACTCTAAATAATTAGCTAGGTTTAATTAAAACCACAGGTTGTTCCGCCCGCGAAGCGGGCGGAACACTACTTAGTTAATAAGCTGATAGCGCACGCTATCAGTTTCACAACAATCGCTCACCCATACCAAAACCTATGATTTTTGCCGTACCCCTTGCTTGGTTACAGCTCACTTACGAAAAAAGTCGATTGCTAGTCGCGATCGCGGGGATTACCTTTGCCGTGGTACTGATGTTTTTGCAGCTAGGTTTTCGGGATGCGCTCTTTACGAGTGCCATTCGCTTGCAAAGTAACCTTGTCGGTGATTTGGTGATCATTAGCCCCCAATCGACCAATCTAGTGGGAATGCGAAACTTTTCCCAGCGCCGCCTCTATCAAGCCCTTGGTATGAAAGGTGTGGAGTCGGTCAATCCGATGTATATCGGACTAGGAGCTTGGAAGGTGCAAGAAGATCCCGCAGGACAGACCCGCAATATTTTGGTGGTGGGTGCTAATCCAGAGTCTAAAGTTTTCAAAATTGTCGGCGCAGAGGCAAATATTGATCTTGTCAAAACTAGGGATGTGGTTTTGTTTGATCGGGCTTCTCGGGCAGAGTTTGGTCCTATTGTCAGCGAGTGCGGTGTATTGGATTTAAAAACTAGGTTCACCCCCGAATCTTTTGCTTGTAATAATTTAGTTCAGCGTGAAGTGGCTAATCGCAAGATTACCGTGGGTGGTCTATTTGAGCTAGGGGCTTCCTTTGCGGCTGATGGCGCGATGATTACTAGTGATACTAATTTTTTGCGAATTTTTGACAATCGGCGATCAGGATTAATTAACGTTGGTTTAATCAATCTCAGTCCTAATGCTTCGCTCTATGAAGTGATGCGTAACTATGTACTCGCCCAGCCAGGCGAAGATGTGATTTTGCCACACGACCACCTCCAGCCTGATGGCAAAAGAATCAGAGCTTTGTTTCAAGAGCGTGTCGATGAGAATGGCAAAGTTATTAAAGAAGAAAACAAGAATAAAGTTGTGATTTCTAAGGCAGATCTAAGAATGGAAGATCTGCAAAAAACTCAAGACGCAGCGATTAGTGACACTCGGATTTTGACCCTGCAAGGCTATATCGATTTTGAGAAAGGCTATTGGCAAAAGAGTACCGCGATCGGCTTCATTTTTAGCCTCGGTACGGTTATGGGCTTTATTGTCGGTATTGTGATTGTTTACCAAATTCTTTACACCGACGTTTCCGATCACCTCGCCGAATATGCGACGCTCAAAGCGATGGGCTATGGAAATCTATACTTAGCTAAAGTAGTGATTCAAGAAGCCTTTGTCTTATCAATCTTGGGCTTCATCCCTGGACTGGTCATTTCCTTTGGCTTATACAATCTCACCAAGAATGCGACCTTACTGCCACTTTATATCTGGGATAAAGCTATTCCTGTAATGCTCTTGACAATTTTCATGTGCATCATTTCAGGAGCAATTTCATTGCGGAAAGTACAGTCCGCCGATCCTGCGGAAATATTTGGCTAAAAAAGCTAGTGACGGCGCGAAGCGCCGCCACTAGCTTTTTGGTTTGCGCTGAAAATAAGACCGATAGACTGGTAACTCCTGTGAAATTACCGAGCTTTCCCGCTCGGTGGGAATATGTTCAGGAAAAATAGTCTCATCAGCAAAATTTCCATTCCCAGCTAGATTTACAAAATTCTCATTAGCTTCAAAATGTGAACGCATATCTTCGGCGACATCGAAGACATCGGACTGCAAAAACACTGGGGCTTTAGGAAGTAATAATTCCGCAAGAGTTGCCACTAGCTCAGGCTGCACAGTCCGCCTTTTTTGTTGGCGGCGCTTAAACCAAGGATCGGGAAACTGCACTGTCACTTCATGGAGTGAGTCTTTGGGCAAGAGTCCTGCTAGGGACACATTGGCATTGCAGAAAATATAGTGCAGATTGGTTAGCCCAAGTTGATCGCGGACTTGATTGCAGCGATCAACTAGTGGTTCTCGAATCTCTAAGCCTAAAAAGTTCCAATTAGGCTTTAGTTGCGCCATCTGTAAAATGTAACGACCTCTGGCAGAGCCAATATCTAAACTAAGTGGCTGTTCCCAATTGTCATAAACTTCTGTCCAGATTGGTGGCGCGATCGCGGTGCTATATTTTTTGGCTAATGGATTGACGTGTTCACGGACACGCGCCCGCCGCGCCACATTGTCGTTAGTGATATTGACGATTACTTCACCATTGGTTTGACTAGAGTTAGGAGTTATAGAATTCAGCATATTGTTGATTATTTGGCGATCGCCGTATATTAGGATAGCCAAAAAAGCTCACTGTTAGCAATTTTCATCGGGCAGCACAAAACGGCGCTTTGCACTGTCTGGTGCTGTTTAGTTTTTGATAAACACTTTCAATTAACCCTCTGCGATATACGTAGGATCAAATAAAAAATTCCTAGTGGCGCAGTGAAGCTGCGCTACCCTCGTATGTCAGACCAGTTTTTTCCCATCACATACTCTACCCTTGCGCCTCAAGCTCTAGCCGATCGCATTTTGAGTTGTTACATCGTAGGTGAGGTTAGCAGTTGTGTATTTTGGATGCGCGGGCTGAGCGACATTTATTTGGTTGAGGCAGGCGATCGCAAATATATACTGCGGGTTTCTCACGCTCACTGGCGCAATCGAGTCGAAATAGAATTTGAGTTAGAGTTGCTTGCCTTTCTACGAGAAAATCACATCCCCGTCGCCTATCCAATTCGGACTAAAGATGGACAGTTGGCGATCGAGGTTGAGGCTCCTGAAGGTAAGCGTTATATTTCCTTGTTTACCTATGCCGATGGCAAAGTGGCGGTGGGCGATCTTAACAAAGTACAGGCTCATCGATTGGGAGAAACCGTTGCCAAGTTACACAATGCTTCCCAAAATTTTCAATGCTATTTAGAGCGTCCCCATTTAACTATTAAGTATTTACTTGATGATTCGTTGCAAGAGCTATCACCATTTTTAGACGAGCCAGCCAAAATTTATCTAGAAGAGTCGATCGCGGATATCAAGTCTCATATTTGTCAATTACCTAAGGAATATCCGCTCTGGAGTATCTGCTGGGGCGATCCTCACAGTGGCAATGTGCATTTTACAGACGATGACAAAATTACTTTATTTGATTTTGATCAATGTGGTTATGGATGGCGATCGTTTGATATTGCTAAGTTTTTGCAAGTCACTTTGCAAGCAGGAATCAGCCCTAGCGTCCGTAGAGCTTTTTTGCAAGGCTATCAGTCAGTTCAGCCCTTGCAAGAGATTGAGCTAAGGTGTATGCAGCCTTTGATGCAAGTAGCGCAGATTTGGTCATGGGCGATCAGCGTTAAGTCCGCGACTGTGCATAATCACAGCAAACTAGATCGCAGTTATTTTCATTACCGACTTGAGCATTTTAAGATGTTGCGATCGCCTGACTGGAAGCCATTTTAATAAATTTACGGTGCGGTGCTTCGCAATCGGATCCGAACCGCGAGAAGATTCAAAAACGTTGCTTTGCAACGTTTTTGAATCTTCTCGCGGTTTTTGCCTTACCAAAACCTAGGCTGAAAACCATCGGGTGTTTCCAATTCAAATACCTCATCGTGAATGCTAGCCACATACAACCCCTCATTCAAGGTCTGCTGCTTTAAATTCCCTGACCAATCTACCGCCGCCAAAATGCCATGTACTTTTTTATTATGATGCTCAGGGAAAAAGACGCGAAATCGTTCCAGTAAGTTTTTTAATTGAGTAATTGATTCTTCCCTAGGATGACTCTTTACCTCTACTACGTAGGCTGTATTAACATTACCATTAGCATAAGCAAGAACATCTATTTCCAGATGTAGCCCCCCTTTGCTCACTCTAACGCTAGGGCTAATGATTTCCATACCAAACTGTTTCTGCAAAATTCGTTCCATAGAAGGCAAGGCTAAGCCTTCGGTGAAACTGCCAAATTTCTTACCCAACCCTCCAATTTGATTGCCCAGCTCTCGCGTTTGATTGCCCAGCTCTCGCGTTTGATTGCCCAGCTCCTTTAATTGGCGATCAATGTCTTTGGTTCGGAGTTCTGCCTCCTGTTTACTTTCTTGAAAAAGTCGCGCATTTTCTCTTGCACGGAGTTCTGCCTCCTGTTTACTTTCTTGAAAAAGTCGCGCATTTTCTTTCTGTGATTCAACTAGCTGTCCCAATAGTAACCAAACTTCTTCTGCGGTGGTAGCCATTGTTTTTTCTCCTTACTTTGGTATTAACAGTATCAAATGCTTCGCCTAGCGCAGCATTTGATTATTTAGTTTGGGCGACTAGATAAATGCGATCGCTTAGCTGTCTGAGCAATTGGGCAATGTCGCCATCGGTGGACTGGAGTTGGGCGACTTTTTCACAGCTATACATGACGGTGGTGTGGTCTTTGCCACCGACCGCTTCGCCAATTTTAGGCAGACTGAGATTAGTATGTTGGCGCATTAAGTACATTACATACTGGCGAGCTTGACTGATTTCGCGCCGCCGTGAGTTGCCTAACAGATCCGCTAGATCAATATTTAGCATTTCTGTAACTACGCTCAAAACCATTTCGGCAGATACTTCCACTGGTTCTTTGGGCGGATTCAGTACAGGAGCCACATTTTCGACAGTCATCGGCAATCCTGAAATCGATATATAAGCCACTGTCCGAACCAACGCGCCTTCAAGTTCGCGAATATTTGAGGTGTAGCTAGCGGCGATATAATGCAGGACATCAGCAGGAATTTTTAGATGATCGTATTCGGCTTTCTTTTGTAAAATTGCCATCCGCGTTTCTAGGTCGGGAACCTGAATATCAGCGATTAAACCCATCGAAAAGCGCGAACAAAGGCGCTCTTGCAGACGTGGTATCTGGGCTGGAGGGCGATCGCTAGCCAAAACTATTTGCTTACCAGTTTCGTAAAGTGTATTAAATGTATGAAAAAACTCTTCTTGGGTATATTCCTTGCCCTCGATGAACTGAATATCATCAACAATCAGCATATCGATCTCCCGATACAGCTCCCGAAATCGCTGCATACTGTCCTTACGAATTGCCGAAATCAGATCGTTGGTGAACTGCTCCGTTGACACATAAGCGATCCGCGCCTTGGGTTCAATTTCAATGCGGTAATGGGCGATCGCCTGCATCAGATGCGTCTTGCCTAGTCCCACACCGCCGCACAAAAACAAAGGATTAAACTCACGCCCTGGTGACTCAGACACCGCTAGAGCCGCCGCGTGCGCCATGCGATTTGTTGATCCCACCACAAATCGATTGAAATTGTATTTAGGATTGAGATTGCTGGGGCGTGATCCCGCACCGTTATTTTCTAAGTGGGCATTGCCTGATATCGATTGACTAGGAATTGCCGCCGCCATCGCTTGCACTGCTTCCGCGGCGATCGCATTTTCCAATAATCCATCTTGATTAATCAATTGGATATCTAGTAGATCCGTAATTCCATCAGTATTTTGACCATTACTCAAGCTGCTAGGCTCAGTCAAAATCGCCTGAGTCCCTGACACTTCATTGCTAGGAGCCGCCACAATCATTACCTCAACGGGATATCCCAAAATCTCCGTCACGGCATCGGCAATATTCTGAAAATAATATTTATACAGCCAATTTTTAGCAAAAATCGAAGGCGTGCGAACTGTCAAACGGTCTGCGGTCAATTCTTCCGCCACAACAGTTTTGATCCAACCTTCGTAAGTTGGACGGCTGAGTTGGTTTTCAAGAAGTTCAAGGACTTGATTCCAGAGGGTTTCTAAGGAAATATCAACGGACATTGTTGTGGTAATCAAGAGGACTAATGGCGAACTAAGATCTTATCGCGTGTACTAATAATTTTGAGAAATTGCTGATATGAACATTCCTTCCTCATCGCCGTCAGACAGCAAACCTCGAATAGCTCTCACTATAGGCGATCCCGCAGGGATCGGCACGGAGATCGTTTTAAATTCCCTTAACAATCCAGTCATATCATCGCTGGGAGCGGAGTTTACCCTGTTCGGCGATCGCCAGATCATTACTCAGACGCACAAACTCCTAGATTCTGGGAGGCAGATGATCGATCCTCAATTACTCTCAGTTTTTGAGGTTGGCTCGGGGTATGAACTGGACTTGGGGATCGGCGATCGCCACAGTGGGGCGGCTAGCTTTGCTTATCTTGATGCCGCGATTACGGCGACATTGGCGGGTGATTTTGATGCGATCGTTACCGCTCCGATCGCTAAGTCCGCTTGGAAGCAGGCAGGACATGACTATGCTGGGCAAACTGAGCTATTGGCAGAGCGCAGTCAAGTAAACGACTTTGGAATGCTCTTTGTGGCAACAGCCCCCCATCAGCAGTGGGTCTTGCGAACTTTGTTGGCAACCGTACATATTCCCCTGAGTGAAGTTAATCGGCGACTTACTCCAGAGCTAATTGAGCAGAAATTAGAGTTGCTGCGGCGATCGCTATTGCAGGACTTTGGGATCGCTAATCCCAGAATTGCTATAGCGGGGATCAATCCCCACAGTGGCGAACAGGGACAACTGGGGCGCGAGGAACGTGACTGGTTACAACCATTGATAGATTGCTATCGTCAACAACACCCCAATGTTCAAGTTACCAATCCGATTCCGCCTGACACAATGTGGGTTAATCCTGCCAAGGCTTGGCATTACCGAGAGCAAACTAACCTTGGCTATGATGCTTATCTCGCGATGTATCACGACCAAGGCTTAATTCCTGTCAAGCTCTTAGCTTTTGATCGGGCTGTGAATACCACCATTGGGCTGCCCTTTGTGCGAACTTCACCCGATCACGGTACTGCCTTTGATATTGCGGGTAAGGGGATCGCCGATCCCGCTAGCATGATTGAGGCGATCGCCCTTGCCGTTGAGCTAGTAAAGATCAGAAAAAAAGAGACGGCGATCATTTCCTAGAGCGCTTTGCGCTCCAAGCTAAACCAAGAATGATTATAGAAGCGCTGCTTCGCAGCGCTTCTATATCAAACAAAAAGAGAGGCGGCGCATCGCGCCGCCTCTCTTTTTGAGAAATTATTCAGCAATAACTTGGATCTTGATTGTGGCAGTAACTTCCGCATGGAGCTTGATGGAAACATCAAAAAAGCCTGTCTGATTGATTTCAGGAATTGTAATATCACGGTGATCGATTTCTAACATCGACTTCGCTGTAATCAATTGGGCAACTTCGCGATCGGTTACAGTCCCGAAAATAGAATTACCTTCACCAACTTTTTTCTTAATCATAAAGCCACCAATTGTCGCCAGCGCAGTCTTACGGCTTTCGGCTTCTTGACGAATTGCCAACAAACGTAAACGCTCAACTTCCTTGCGGCGCTCAACTTCTTTAACCACGCCTGAGGTAGCACGAATTGCCAAACCTTGAGGGAGGAGGAAATTTCGGGCATAACCAGGAGCTACTGATACTAATTCGCCGAGTTTGCCTAATTTTGTAACATTTTTGGTCAACATGACCTGCAAATTACTCTTTGCCATGTGCTTGTGATTTTTACTTACTAAATGAAAACTATTAGCTATGGTCAAACAACGATGTTACAACTAATATGGGTACATTAGAATTTACTGTTTTAACCAGATTTTCTAGTATAGCGAAAAAACTGACCTTGTAGACTCTACAAAAAATTTACGATGCAACGTTGGCAGTTATCTCAAATTTCTGGGCGCATATCTGGACGGATCAAGTTGCTTCTAGTCCTGTCGCTTTCCGTGACCTTGCTGTCTAGTTGTTTAACCAATCCGCCCCCAAAGCCTTTTAGTACGGAGGCGATCCCGACCGAGGCGATCGCGGAAATTAGTGAGATTCGTAGTTATCCTGTGCGGGTGAAATATCTCAACTCGGCAGTGGCAAAGCCCGCCACGGTCGGTGTGCCGCTCAAAGTCAACGAAACCATCAGCACCGACGAAAATTCCTCGGCTCAGGTAATTCTCCGCAATGGGGCGATCATTCGCATTGGCGGCAAGTCTAGCCTCACCCTCAAACCCAAAAATCAAGTTGAGTTTACCTCGGGGCGCTTATTGACATGGGTGGAAGGTGAAAACAAAGCCGCGACTAGAGTTTTAACTAACTTTGGCGAGGTATTTAGTGACAACGGCACTATATATATCGAGATCCCCGCCAAGGCTGCCGAAGAACGCCGAATAATTGCCCTTGATGGGAAGGTTAATGTCCTGCTCACAGCTTCTTCCCAAACCTTGACCTTAAATAAGGGGGAAGAAGTAACCGTGAAGGCGGACGGCACAGCATCAAAGCCAAAGCGCATTGAAAAAGAAAATATTGATAAGCGGCTTGCCAACAATAATTTGATTTTTGGATTTAGTACGCAATTAAGTAATCAAAATCAGATTGCTGCGGAATTTGGGATCACCGCTGCCGCCAAAGAAGCCAGCACAATCGAGTTTCGCCGTTCTGACCTGCCCAAGCCGCCCAGTGATAACCGTCAGAAAAAAGTCACCTACACATCAGGATCAGCAAATAGGGATCGAGACGAATCGAGAAACGATCGCCCAATCGATAATCCCGCGCCAAAGCCAATAGAACCAGCGCGTAAGCCCGAAGAGCCAACTGCCGCTGATAATCAACCCAATCCTGAGACACCCGCCCCAGTCGCCAGTCCTGATGTTGCCCCCATAGTCGGAAATCCTACAACAAGTAATCCCGTTAGTCCTGAGCCGCCACCGCAACCAGTACCCATCGAGCCACCGCCGCTACCCGTCCAGTCTGAGATTGCTGCGCCAGAGCCAGAACCACGCCCAAATTAAGAATCTAAAAGCACTGCTTCGAGCTTCTTAAAATCTCTCTATGGTTTATAGCTGTAGCCAGTCTTGTTAAGAACTAAAGCCCAAGAAAGGAGTGACGGCGCGAAGCGCCGCCACTCCTTTCTTGGGCTTTAGTTCAAGTGACTACGGCTATAATTGCGTAAAAAATCGATAGGGCGATCGCAAACTCTTGTGATAACATCTGTCGCTTAAAAGGGTGCTAACAGGAATAATGCAGATGTTGTCAACAAAAAGAAGACTAGAAAAAACGCTGTTCGCCAAATTATTGACAAAAGTTATGGCGGGCTGTGGTTCTGTCGCCAGCTTGCTACCGTTATTGATTGCTATTAGCTTTGCAAGTGAGAGTCAGGCTTCATTAAAAATTTCTCAATTAATTACTAAATTAGGGGTTCTGCAACCTAATAAGGAAACCAATTTTTGGTGGCGCGGCGCAGCCGCGCCACCAAAAATTGCTTCCCCATTTTACGGCGCAGCCCTAATTACCAAAACTCAACTTAACCATCAACCCCAGCCGAACCATAGTCCATCTGTCTCAAATCAACTACCACTGCCTTTGGATTACCGTATCAGTGCGACGCTTGTGGACGATCGCGGCAGATTTTGGGTTGGCACTTGGCAAGGATTATTGCAAATCGATCAAACGACAGGACAGGCGATCGCCTCCATCGCTTTACCAAATTCCACAGTCACGGCGTTAATTGAAGATCGGCGTGGTTTTTTCTGGGTGGGAACAACATCGGGGCTGTATCAAATTCAACCTAGTTCTGGCAAAATCGAAAATCGCGCCCTGCAACTTGCTTCCAGTCGCGTGCTGAGTCTGGGCATTGATCGGGCTGGGTTTATTTGGGTGGGAACCGATCAAGGATTGACCCGAATTAGTCCTTACAATGGGGAAACCTATGCTCGCATCCTCAACTTGCCAGGGACGGCCGCGAATGTCATGCAGTTTGATAATTCGGGAAATATGTGGGTTGGTACTTTGAATGGACTGGTCAAAATTAATCCAGGTACGGCTCAGATTACGGCAAGAATTCCCTTTGTATCGGGGCAAATTGTGCAAGCGATCGCCATGGAGCCATCGGGCAAAGTCTGGGCAGGAACACCGCGCAATGTCCTCGAAATTAATCCAAAAACTAATCAGGCGATCGCCAGAATTAACCCTGTAACGGGCAAAGATATTGTGGCTTTAGCGAGTAATAAAAATGGCGAATTATGGATTGGAATGCGGGATGGATTAGTCCTCGCCAATACCTATAACGGTGCGATCAAAACTTCGGTTTTTAACTTGCCTAGCACCTCGGTACTTAATTTATTAATTCACAATAAATACGTTTGGATCGGTACAAATGATGGGCTAGGAAAAGTGGCAGCTACTTTCAAACCCAAAGAATTACCAAAAGTCGATGCGACAACGGTTTACAAAGTTTCTCGATAGCCAATTCTAAAACTCCAAAAAATTCAAAAGGCGGGCTTTGTCCGTCTTTTGAATTTTTTGGGTTTGGTTTCGACAGAAGGGAAAACGCTATATTAAATTTAGCTGTAGCTAGCTTTATTAGGACGCAAAACCCAAGAAGCGCTGCCACTCGCTTCTTGGGTTTTGGCTTGTTCTAATTCAAGTGACGACGGCTATACTTGTGTGGCGGAGAAACAGGCAGAGTAATGGATATTTTGTGGGCAAAATTTTATGAGATCTTCACGGCTCAAATCCTAGACATTGGCGATACGAAATTTTCGATCGCTTCAATTTTATCTCTGCTTATCCTAATAGTCGTCGCTTTTTTTATAGCAAAACTTATCAGCGAAATTATTAGGCGATCGCTTTTATCAAGACTGCGAATAAATCGCGGCTTACAAGAAGCGATCACTGTATTCATCAAATATTTCCTGATTACTGTCACAACGGTAATTATTTTGCAATCGGCGGGCATAAACCTTAGCTCTCTAGCCGTAATCGCTGGAGTGGTTGGGCTAGGAGTGGGCTTTGGATTACAAAATCTTGCCAGTAACTTTATCAGTGGATTGGTACTGCTTTTTGAACAGACTCTCAAAGTGGGAGACTATATCGAAGTCGGGGATCTCAAGGGTACTATCGAAAAAATTTCCATCCGTTCGACAATTCTCCGCACTGAAGATGATTTATATGTAATCGTTCCCAATCAACGGTTCATTGAGAACAATACAATCAATTGGAGTTATGAAGGGCATACTTGTCGGATTCATGTTCCTGTGAGCGTTGCCTATGACACCGACCTATTGATTTTGACAGAAGCCTTATTGACAGCCGCTCGCCATGAACCGCGAGTGCGCTCAAACCCCGCTCCTGAAGTTTGGTTTCAAGCTTTTGGAAGAGATTCCCTCGATTTTGACCTGCTAGTTTGGATTGACGATCCTGATGCCAATGAACCAATTCGCAGTTCTATCAACTTTCGGATCGCCTATGAATTTAGAGAAAGAGATATCAAAGTTCCCTTCCCCACCAGAGAAATAATTATCCATAATCCTGACGCAGTTAAACAAATTCTCCGTTCCCCCAATCTAAAATCTGCACCTTCTTCTTCGATTAAAAATATTCCCACAGATGAGCCGATCAATATAGCTAGCTCCTCCCCTAACAGGGAAATCAGTACCCAAAGCTTACGAGACTTGCTCAGAAAAACATCCTATTTTGAAAGATGCACGGAAATAGAACTATTTGCTTTAATCGCCAGAGGTTATCGTCAATACTTTGATATTGGTGAAGTTGTCTGTCGAGAGAATGACCCTAGCGAAGAATTCTACATTATCCTTTCGGGAGCAGTGGAAGTAATTTCTGAAAAGAACAATCAAGCGATCGCCACCTTAATATCGGGAGATTTTTTTGGTGAAATCTCTCTGTTAACGGGAACTCCTCGCACGGCTACAGTTAGGGCTTTGGCCGCGAACACGATTTTATTTGTGGTGGAACGTCAGCAACTCCAAAAATTACTAACTGAACATCCCCAACTAGGTGAACAAATTGCGCTGAAGCTATCAGAACGGCAGCAAGTTCTAATTAGTTTGGGTTTGCTCAATGAAGAAGAACTTCAGCGATCGCAATATGCCGCTCTAACGTGGGTGCGAGATCGCCTCAATAATATATTTGGAATTAATCTTGGGAGTGTTTAATAAACTACGCGAG
>MNZA01000234.1 GCA_001873375.1 Oscillatoriales cyanobacterium CG2_30_44_21 | reverse complement strand
CTAGTGTTACTAAACGGACTGTGATTGTCATGGATAAAGCTTCTATTCATACTAGTGACATTATGCAAGACCAGTTCCTAGAGTGGAACCAGCGCCAAATCGAGATATTTTACTTACCTAGTTATTCTCCGCAACTAAACTTGATTGAAATTTTATGGCGCTTTATTAAGTACGAATGGTTGCCTCCTAGCGCTTATAAATGCTGGCAAAGTTTAGTGGATTCTGTCGAAAAAGTACTTAGGGAATTTGGACAAAACTATGTAATTAATTTTGTCTAGCTACTTATTTGTGCAAACTACAGAAGCAAAACCCCAAGTGCTGTCAAATGTGGATGGCGATCGCTATTTTGTCCCTGCATCAAACATCAAGCTATTCACTACCGCCGTTGCTCTCAAGGTTTTAGGCGCAGACTATCGGTTTATAACTCGCTTGGTTTCGCCAAGCTTACCCAATGCCCAAGGTACATTAGAAAAAGGGCTATGGATTTTAGCTTCAGGCGATCCCAGCTTTAGCTCCGCAACAAGTTTGAAGTCTCTAGTTGCTGAACTGAAAAGCCAAGGCGTAAAAAAAATTAATGGCGGACTCTGGGCAAGCTCAACTCTCAAAGGCACAGAAATAGCAGGCAGTTGGGAATGGGACGACCTAAAGTATTACTACGGTGCGATCGCCTCCCCATTTACAATTGACGAGAATATTTTAGAGTGGCAGCTGCACCCTACCTCTTTAGGAGAAGCTGCCATATTTGCATGGACTAACCCCCAATCTGCCACTGGCTGGCGGGTCGATAATCAAGTAGTTACGGCAAGCGCAACTAATAAATCGGAGGGCAAATCATTAATTACCGATGTGGACACCAAGCGAGCCTATCCCGATAAAGTGCTGCTGATTCGCGGGCAGCTTCCTGAAAATGCGATGCCAATGGTGGGAGAGGTAACTGTCTCTGATCCTAAAAAACATTTTTTGCGATTGCTACGACAGGAATTGCTCACCCAAGGTATCCAAGTTACCGAATTTGACCCAACTGCGCCCCATAACTTTGATGAATCAACCCCTCACCAAAAGCTGGCTAGCTATGCCTCTGCACCTCTATCCGATTTGTTAATTACTGTTAATAAAGACAGCAGTAATCTTTACGCTGAATTGATGACTAGAGCCATCGGCGAACGAGCTAATCAAACTGAATCTGAGGATAGTTTTGATGTTGGATTAAGTCAAATTAGCAAATATTTACAGTCCGTAAATATATCGGCTGATCATGTTTTACCTGCGGATGGTTCGGGGCTATCGCGTCAAAATTTAACCACACCAAGGGCGATCGCCCAAATTTTGCACCATATGGTTAACAACCGTGATTTTCGTAATTCCTTAGCGATCGCAGGAGTCAATGGCACATTGGCTAGGCGCTTTAAAGACAGTACCGCCAGTGGATCGCTGCAAGCCAAAACAGGCACTTTGTTAGGTACAACTGCTCTCTCAGGCTACGCCACCCCCGCTAACTATCCTGAGGTGGTTTTTAGTATTTTGATTAATAACAGCAATTTGCAAAAGACAGAACTACAGCAATATTCCGATGCGATCGCCCTATTGCTAACTCGCCTTACAAAATGTCCATAGAATCCATTCTTGATGTATCGCCGCTCTGCCGCGATACATCAAGAATGGAGTGGTGGCGCTTCGCGCCACCACTCCATTCTTGAATTAAGACTATTGCTTAACTAGCTTTACGGGCTGACCGTCAGCTTGCAATTCCTTTCCATCCGATGACATGGTGTAAGGCTGTTTAGGAGGAACTTGAGGTGGTACTTCTCCATTTACAGTTTCTACTTGAGAGACAACCTTGCCATCTTCAATGGTGATCTTGCCAGCAGTCTTGATTTCTTGCTCTTCACCCTTAACTGACACAGCCTTGAGGGTCGCTTCAAAAGTACCTTGAGACTTAATTGTCCATTTACCTGTGACTGACTTTACGCCTTCTTTTTCGGCATCAGCTAAGACTTTAGGATCTAACACAACCGTATATTCACCTGCGACCTTGTCCAGACTGTTAGCGGGACTGCCGCTAGTTAACGATTCTGTGGGACTAGGGCTAGGAGATGCGGAATCGCTAGGACTAGGCGATGGGGAGGGAGTTGCGGCTGTAGTTGTGGCGGCTTCGGGAGTTACGACTGGCGTTTCTGGTTGTTGGCAAGCTGAGACAAAGCCAATGCAACTAACAGCGATCGCGGCGATAAAGCTTTGCTTTAAAAAATAATTGGATGATTTTTTCACGATTAATTTTGAACTATGGGTTAAGGGTGATGCTACTGATTAGATTTAAGTTTTAATTTGGGGCTGCGCCGTAAAATCAGAAATCAGTTTTTGGTGACGCGGCGAGGCTGCGCTAGCAAAATTTGATTCTCTATTAAATTGCGGAACCTTAAACGCTTGCAAGGATCTGCAAATGCGAAAAAATAACTTCACGAATTAATTGCTAGCAACCCTTGTGCATCATAACTCAACTGATCAGTTCTCCCACATGAAAATACATCACTAAAAGCTGATTTGCGGACGAATCAGCTTTTAGTGATGTAGCCCCCAAGAAACGAGTGGCGGCGCTTCGCGCCGCCACTCGTTTCTTAGGTTTTAGTTTGTCACTATTGACAGCATCTCT
>MNZA01000012.1 GCA_001873375.1 Oscillatoriales cyanobacterium CG2_30_44_21 | reverse complement strand
AAGTTTTACACTGGTATCGCTGGCGAGCGGATTGTGTTTCATCTTTCCCTCGCTTTATTACCTCTGAGCCTTTACATTTTGGACAGCAAACTCCTGTTATCCATCTCATTTGACGCACTGTTTCGTAGCATTTTGCGTCATCGATTAAATGTGTTAAGTTTATGCTCAGCATAGCGATCATCGCTTATAGATTTCCATACAATATTACCAATTTCTTCTTTTGACTCACCTCCCCGAAACACCTATTGAGCCTTGAATTATTTAGCACATGACCATTACTACTTCTCAAGATGAACTACTGGGCGCAGCGATCGGCGCGATCGCCAGTGGTCTTTTTATCGTCAGTTCCCAACAAGATGGCAAGACCGCTACTATGCTTGCCTCATGGGTGCAGCAAGCGGGATTTGTACCTCCCTCCGTCACTATCATCGTGGGCAAAGGTCGCCCGATTGAGTCTTTCTTAACAGTTGGTAGCCCTGTGGTGATCAATGTGTTGGAGAAAGGGGATGGCAAGACAATCGGACATTTTGCCAAGGGTTTCGCGCCAGATGTCGATCCCTTTGCAGGTTTGGCTACGGCGATCGCGCCTAGTGGTCAGCCTTACTTATCTGGAGCGATCGCCTATCTCGATGCCACCATTACAAGCAGCCTCGATGCTGGGGATCACGTAGTTCTACTTGCGACGATCAGTTCAGGAAAGCGCTTGAGCGAGGGTGAACCAGCTACTCACACCCGCAAAAATGGCTTTAGTTACTAAAGAGTAATGGCGGCGCGATGCGCCGCCATTATTCTTTTATGATTTTGTTGACATTAGTCTCAATGTTTGTCATATTAATAAAGCGCAAAACGCGATTGAGCAGAAATTGCGGGTGTGGCTCAGTGGTAGAGCATCTCCTTGCCAAGGAGAATGTCGTGGGTTCGAATCCCATCACCCGCTTAATAATTGATAAAGTAAGAGGGATGCGCCGCATCCCTTTTACTTTATGGTTTTTAACTAATGCAATTTGATTTAAAAGCTGCTTTATCTCATATTGATTTACCTGATGCGACATGGATCGGACTGCGGGAAGTTCGAGAGATTAGCACCACTCGCTACGTTCGCGATCGCCAGCCGCAATCCAATGGACGAAGCCTGTCCCATGGCTTAATGATCGAAGTGCTGGTTGATGGACAGTTTGGCTACGCTAGCACCAATTATCTCGATCTAAAAAATATTCAAATTACTGCCCAACGAGCTTATCAACAGGCTAAAGTCTCGGCTCAATGGGCAGTACATAGTTTTGCGATCGCCCAAAGACCCAAGGCGACAGGACAATACTTTTCTCCATATCTCGAAGATGTCGAGGCAATTTCACCCAAAGAACTCAATGCGCTCTTGATCGATATTTGCGATCGCCTAAAAGTATCCGATCAAATCGTTAAGACAAGTGCCTATGCCGTAATTACAGAAATCGAAACCAAATTTATTAGTAGTAACGGCTCTGATATTTATCAAAAATTTCTGACTATTGCCACCGATTACGCCGCCACGGCTCAGGATGGCGCAATTATTCAGCGTCGCGGCGATCATGGTCAACTTGCTTGTTGCCATCAAGCAGGTATGGAAATTTTTGATCGTGATCTGACACTCCAAAAGGCGCAAATTATTGGCGAACAGGCGATTGAATTGCTCAATGCAGATGAATGTCCCACCGAAGCCACAAATCTAGTTCTCGCTCCCGATCAAATGCTGCTTCAGATACATGAAAGCATTGGGCATCCCCTCGAAATAGATCGCATCCTCGGCGATGAACGCAACTATGCGGGTGGTAGCTTTGTGAAACTAGAAGACTTTGGCAAAATGCAATATGGTTCTTCGCTGATGAATGTTTGCTTTGATCCGACTATGGCGGGAGAGTTTGCCAGCTATGGTTTTGATGATGTCGGCATCCCTGCGACTAAGGAATATTTAATCAAGGAAGGAAAGCTATTACGTGGCTTAGGCAGTAGTGAAAGTCAGGCGCGATCGCATATTGATGGAGTTGCCAACGCCAGAGCAACTTCGTGGAATCGTCCCGCCATTGATCGCATGGCAAACATTAACCTTGAGGCAGGTGAATATTCCTTTGATCAAATAATTGCCAACATTGAGCGCGGTATTTACATGGAGTCCAACCGTTCTTGGTCAATTGACGACTATCGCAACAAATTTCAATTTGGCTGCGAATATGCCAAACTGATCGAAAATGGCAAATTAACTAAAACCTTACGAAACCCCAACTATCGCGGCGTAACTAACCAGTTTTGGAATAACCTCACCAGAGTAGGCGATCGCCAAACTGTTGAAGCTTATGGATCGCCATTTTGCGGCAAAGGCGAGCCAAATCAAGTAATCCGAGTTGGTCACGCCTCGCCCGTATGTTTATTTGAAAATATAGAAGTTTTTGGTGGTGCTTAACGATGAATGGCGGCGCAATGCGCTGTTACTCAAGCAATAAAAAAGAGAGGTGCGATGTACCTCTCTTTTTTATTGCTTTTTGTTGCATTTAGCTTAGGCTTAGTTGCTTCATTTCTTGTTCAAGGACATTTAGAAGATTTGCGTCATTGTTAGAACGGGCAACTTCCATACGGCGCTTGACTAAAGCTGTGAGGTTAGCCTTATGGTTAGCGGCTGCTTCTGCTTTTCTTTGAGTCATATTCATAATTAAAATCCTTGTAAATTACATATAGTTGTTATGTCACCAACATAACACAAACCCATAAAAACCGTAGCGTATGTTACTAAACTTTTGTTAAAATAATGTAAAGAATTGCAAAAAAGAAAGCGGTGCTTCGCACCGCTTTCTTTTTTGTGTTAACACTTGGCGCTGTGATTAGCCAGCCGTAAGTGGGCGATAGGTTCTGTAGTTGATGTCAGGAAAAATGTTGTCCATGTACTCAACTTTTTCAAGCCAACCTGCATCAATCTTGCCCGACTCAATATCTTCAAATAGCTTCTCCAATCGCATCAAGTGCGATCGCGTGCGTCTAATTGCATAGGGAACCATTGTTCCTGTCCGCATAATAAACGCCCAATCGGAAGACTGAGCTAGTAACAGCTCTCTCGCTGCTTGATTGAGCGCCCGCCATTCCAACTCATCGGCAGGCTCACGATAGGACAAATGAATCATCCGCTCTGCGCCCTTGTGTAAATGCTGATACACCCATGCATTAGTCTCATTGAGCCAATATTCGTGAAAACCCTTATAGCCCCAACTTGATTGAGCAGGACGGGAAACCTGCTGTGTGGGATTGTCTCTCAGATAGTCAGCCAAGTGCGTCATCTCAAAGGTTTCTTGGTCGTAGGAAGACTTACGGATTAAAAAGTCAATAAACCAAGGCCCTTCATACCACCAATGTCCAAATAATTCGGCATCGTAAGGCGAGACGACTAAAGGTGGACGACCCATCATGTCGTGCAAATAACCAACTTGACTTTGACGGTTTTGCATGAAATTTGTCGCGTGTTCTGCCGCCTTTTCCTTTGCCCAGTATGGGTCATAGAGTTGCTTAGCATCTAAGCCAAAATCTCGCCCTGTAATGCGGTGATATTTGACACCCGTATTTTTGCGCTGTCCATTGGGCATCACAAAGGGTTTGATGTACTCATAGTCAGCTTCCCAACCTAAGTCCTTGTAAAACTCCCGATAAAGAGGATCTCCTGGATAACCCACCTTAGAAGACCAGACCTGCTGGGATGACTCATGATCGCGGGCAAAGGCAGCGACACCAGTTTCGGTAAACACAGGCGCATAGGTTCCAAACCGAGGGCGCGGTTGACCGTAGAGCAGACCATGCCCATCGGTTAGAAAATATCTCAGCCCCACATCGGCAAGCATTCTTTCCAAGCCATCGTAATAAGCACATTCTGGTAGCCAAATGCCATTAGGCGATCGCCCAAATTCTTGGGTGTAATGCTCGACCGCCACTTCTAACTGCGCCCATACTGCTTCTGGATACATCTTCATCAGAGGCAAGTAACCATGGGTTGCACCACAGGTAATGATTTCTAGATTGTTAGTATCTTGAAACTGCTTAAATGCGCTAATTAAGTCACCGTCATACCTTTCCCAAATTTCGCGGGTTTCGGCAAATTCTCTGACATAGTACTCAGCCAGATACTTGACATGACCATTGTGTTCATTGTGGATTACCTCAAGTTCGACAAGCTGTTGCAATAAGGCTAAATGCTTGTCGTAGCGTTCTTGTAGCAATGGGTCTCGCAGCATGGACACCAATGGCGGTGTCATACTCATCGTCATTTTAAAATCAATACCATCTCGCCTTAGCCCTTCATAGACTTTGATTAGGGGGATATAGGTCTCAGTGATCGCCTCATACAACCATTCCTCTTCAAGTACATAGTCACTCTCTGGATGGCGGACATAGGGTAAGTGGGCGTGTAAGACCAGTGCGAGGTATCCGATGCTCATAGATCTTCTTTTCCTAAAAAGTCTTTAAAAATTAGCCAATATTGCTAAAAATGCTATAAAGTCTCAGGCTACGGGATACATAGGGTAGCGATGCATTCCTTAAATTCTCTAAATCTACTAACTAATTTACAAATACTTTCCAAGTCTGAGTTTGCTGAGCGATCGCCTCTAAAAGAAAGGAGATAGGCTTTGACATTGATTTAGACGAAAAAACGCTATATCTTGCAGTAGGTTTGGGCAGCCTTGGCGAATTAGTGAGACTTAAAGCAACTATTCCTGATTGTTATTCCATTTTTTAGGTCAATTAAAGTGTAATTTTAAGCCATTGATGTACACAGTGTAATTATGTATACATACCTTAAACACATAGAGATTTTTTGCATTGCGGCTCTGCCGCAATGCAAAAAATCTCTATGTGCTACGCAAAGCGCTGGTCTAAAAGTTGCTGTTCAGAGAATTTTTTTATAAATTTATAGATCAAATTGTTAAAAAAACCTTACATAGTTTAAGAATCTGTTTTTAAGAGCTATGGGAAGTAAATAAGCGTAAATAAAAGCTAAAAGAAGCTTAGTTCCATAAAAAGATCTAATCTTTACCCTTGTCACAACCCGAAATCAAAGATATTTTAAAAAGCCTGCTTAATCAGAATCATCTTGTAGACTCAAAAAAATTGATTGGCTTACCAGTCACATATCAGCAAAAACTATCTTTAGATTAATTTTGTTCCTAATTACTTTTTTACAGATTTTGGAAGATTACTTTACCAAATCGATGGTTGACAGATAAATATATATGTGCATATATTAAGGAAAATGGTGTGTATGCACGAAATGTACAATTTTACTGTTTACCTTGAACTTGTTTAAAGGAAAAGTTCAAGGTAAGTTATGGAGTTGTAATTGCTCCTTGACGAAATAATTAATGTCACTTTTTTGGTGAGCTTAACTACATAATCCGTCATGACCCCACACTTAAAATCTATACAAGAGCAAAGCTAGTTTAGAGGAGGCAGTTTTTTGAAAAGGATATCTTCCAAAGACGAGGATCTAATTACCAAGGTTTCCCTGCCATTGGGTGATAAGGTGTCCTCTTTGAAGGTACGTCGTTCCCTAGCAATTTTGGGTTTTGCCCTTTCCGCAGGAACTGCGGGAATATTGCTTAATCAGCAATCGACAAGTAATAGTCCCACTGTTACGCCCGTAGCGGCATCGTCATTGACCTTGACTGATGTTATGTCTCAAAACCAAGAGCGCAAGTACGAAATGGCGAGAATGGCGATCGCCTCTGGTTCTTGGGAAAATGTTCAAGGAGTGGTAATCCATGAGGTTCGTGAAGATGAAACCCTATGGAAATTGACCCAAGTTTATCAAGTTGATGCCGCCGCGATCGCTTCTTCCAATGGGATCACTGCAGGTACTGAGTTACAAGCGGGAATGAAGTTGATGATCCCGCCCGTGAATGGACTAGTGCATCGGGTTAAGTCTGGGGATACTTTAGAAGCAATATCTGCTTACTACAATGTTCCTAAGAGCGAAATTATTAAATTTACTTCCTTGACTTCTGGAGACTTTTTGGCAATTGATCAGCCACTAGTCATTCCTGGAAATGTATCGAATCTGATGCAGGTTAAAGAAGGTCATGTCAAGAGACAATTACTTGCTGAAAAAGAACGTTTAGAAAAGCGTCTGCAAGAATTGGAAGGCAAAAAGGTCAAGGCAACCCTTGCAACTGCCAAAGTGACCAATGACGAGAACGCGATCGCCAAGCAGCCCAAGTATGCTGCTTATAAAGTTCAAAATGGCGACACTATCGAAACCATCGCCCGACGCTATGGGGTCACTCAAAAGTCGATTATTGAAGCGAATAAGCTAGAAAATCCTCAATGGTTAGAACTAAACCAAGAATTAAAGTTGCCTCAATCTCAGCCCCTTGGCTCAGTGCAAACTGTAGCTGCATCCCTAAATCAAAAGCCTCTCAAGCAAGTTCCCTCTCCAAGTGGTGATTTGTCAGGCAATAGCCTAGGTAACCCTGCCAATATCCTTGACGAACAAGTGCGAGTGGCGGCGGCTACTCCTATGGTTTTACCAAAGGAGTTAGTAACTAAGCTGGCTGCGGCTAGTCGAGTGTCTCCTTGGGATGGATTGCTCCAGTTAACTGGCTCTGAAAGCCAACCTGTTTCTTCTAGTTTAGCTCAGCGAGTTTCAGTTGCGGCTCAGCCCAACTCAGCCCCATCTATTGATCCCGTTGCTAAGCTAGCCACTTCATTGCTACCCTTCGCACCCGATCAGTTACTTGGAAATGTAGCAGGTGAGTCTGCTAAGAATGGTCGTTCGGCAACAGCTTTTAATATCAATTTGCCAGCTAGATCTCTCGCAACACCAGCAGTTCCTGCTTTGACCGCTTCTGAGCAGTTTAGCGACAGTCGCGCTATTCCTATTGAAGCTGGATCTTCGCAGCCAGTAGCCGAGCCTAGAGTCCAATTACCAGTCCGAATTGCGGCAGTTCTTTCCGTGCCTCAAATTCCTCGAACCTTGCTCAACGAGCAGAAGGTTGACTTGCAAGGTGCACCAGCCGAAAACGCAAATCAACCAACCCTAGAGCCTACAGCCAATCCCGCGACAGTGGCTGCTGTTGTCGTTCCCCGCATCCCATCTAACCCATCTGTAGAACAAAACAGCACTTCTAACCCAGTACCTGCTTCCCCTTCGGCTCAGCCCGCCCTAGAGCCAAATGTGCAAATCCCTGCGCGTTTAGCAGCTAGCCTCGCGCCCAAGATTCCCTCCGCAGAATCTGTTGACCAGCCTGCTAATTCTTCTTCAAATGCTCAAGTTGAAAAGGTTGCTTTACTCCCCGATCCAGAAGCGAGGATGTCTAGCCTAGAAGTCAAACGTCTTGAATCTGAAGTCGATCAACTGAACTCCAAAGTCAGAGAAGCCGAAATCAGGGAAGCCGCTCGTAGAGTCGAAGAAGCAAGAAAGCTGGAAGCAGCCAAAATTGCGGCTGCGAATTTAAATGCTTCGTCCAATCCTGACCGTGACTTTGATGCCAGTCGTAGCGCGATCGCTAATCCTGGCGATCGCTCAGGCATAGAGCCACAGTTACCCCAACTTATGGCTAGTGCTTACCTCCCTGATGTCCAAGACTACGGCTTATCGACAGGATTTATCTGGCCTGCCGATGGCGTATTTACCTCTGGCTATGGCTGGCGCTGGGGTCGCATTCACCAAGGCGTTGATATTGCCGCTCCCGTGGGTACTCCTATTTTGGCAGCCGCCTCAGGTGTTGTCGAATACTCCAGTTGGAACGATGGCGGTTATGGCAATATGATTGATATCCGCCACGCTGATGGCACAATTACCAGATACGCTCACATGAGTGACTTATATGTTAAAGAGGGTCAGACTGTCAGCCAAGGTCAATTAATCGGAGCAATGGGTAGTACTGGTTTTAGTACAGGACCTCACCTACACTTTGAGATTCGTCCCAATGGGGGCAGTGCGATCGACCCTATGGTTTTCTTGGCGAAAGCTAGCAATTAACTAAATCCTAAATAAGAAAGTGGGAACTCTAAGCGATATAACTTTCTTTTTTAGCAATTATAAAAGGCTGTAATGCACACTGTACGCGCATTACAGTCTTTTATAATTACCTAATATAATAACGACTGAATCATGAAACGCAATTTTCTGATAAGGTTATGAAAACAAATTTTCCATAAGTAAATAGGAAACGTTGATGGCAACGGACTTACAGAGCTTAACGGCTCAGCTTCAATCTTTAGCAGAAATCGCAACAAAATCAGTTGGAGAAGTCCAAACTGCCGAAGAACTGGAGAATCTGAGGGTTGAATACCTTGGAAAGAAAGGCTCCCTGTCTCAAATATTGGGAGCTATGGGTAAGCTTTCCGCCGAAGAGCGCCCTCAAATTGGCGCGATCGCCAATCAGATGAAACAAACATTACAAAATCAATTAGAAGAACGCAAAACCGAAATTCATCAAGTGATGATTGTGCGTCAACTTGAGTCTGAGACTCTCGACGTAACTATGCCTGGGATATTTAACTCTTACCAAGGCAGGTCACACCCAATCCAAAGCACCATTGATCGTATGTTAGATATTTTGGTAGGCTTAGGCTTCACAGTTGCTCAAGGACCAGAAATTGAGACTGACTACTATAATTTTGAAGCTTTAAATACGCCAGCCGATCACCCCGCAAGAGATATGGCAGATACCCTATATCTAAGCGATGGAAAACTACTGCGATCGCAAACTTCCTCGGTGCAAATTCGTTATATGGAAGAAAACGAACCACCCCTAAGAATTGCCTGTCCAGGACGTGTGTATCGTAAAGATGATATTGACGCTACGCACTCGCCAATTTTCCATCAGATTGAACTTTTGGCTGTCGAAGAAGGATTAACCTTTGGTGACCTAAAGGGTACTGTCAAGACCTTTGTCGAAGAACTTTTAGGAGAATGCCCTATTCGGTTTCGCCCTAGCTACTTTCCCTTCACCGAGCCATCGGCAGAGGTCGATGTAATGTGGAATGGACGCTGGCTAGAACTAGGTGGCTGTGGTATGGTCGATCCTAATGTTTTTAAAGCAGTGGGATATGATCCTGAAGCGGTCACTGGCTTTGCTTGGGGATTTGGCGTGGATCGAGTTGCCATGGTCTTACATAAGATAGATGATATTCGTCGCTTGTTTACAAGTGATTTACGATTTTTAAGACAATTCTAGGCTTACGGAAATCTCAAATAATTTTGCAAATCCCCACCATATAATCAAAAAAAAATGGACGACCAAAACATCCCAGCCCAAAGAGAACTGATAATCGAAGCGGGGCGAACCGAGAAGCAGTATTGGAAAGATTTATGGCGATACCGTGAATTGTTTTACTTCTTGGCATGGCGAGATATTCTGGTTCGTTACAAACAAACTGCGATCGGTGTTTCATGGGCTTTAATACGACCATTCTTAACAATGATCGTATTCACAGTAGTTTTTGGACAATTGGCAAAATTGGATGAAGGGCAGACTGTGCCTTATCCAATTCTTGTATTTGCAGGAATGTTGCCTTGGCAATTCTTTTCTAATGCGCTCAGTGAATGTAGTGCTAGCCTTATTGGTAACTCCAATTTAATTTCCAAGGTTTACTTCCCAAGATTAATTGTGCCGACCAGTGCCGTAATAGTTAGTTTTGTAGACTTCATGATTTCAGGAATAATCTTGTTGGGTCTTATGGCATGGTACAACTTCGTCCCCGACTGGCGAATCTTGACTTTGCCACTATTTACTCTAATTGCTTGCGCGGCTTCGATGGGAGTCGGTCTATGGCTAGCCGCCTTGACAGTTCAGTACCGAGATTTCCGATTTGTTGTGCCATTTATAGTGCAGTTTGGTCTCTACATCTCACCCGTTGGATTTAGCAGCAGCATTGTTCCCGAACAATGGAGACTTTTGTATTCTATTAACCCAATGGTTGGGGTTATTGATGGGTTTAGATGGGCGATTCTGGGCGGTGATTCCCAGCTTTTTATTCCAGGCTTTCTGATTTCCATAGCATTTGTCCTAATGCTACTCTGGAGTGGCATATGGTACTTTAGAAGAATGGAGCGAACATTTGCCGATGTCATTTAGCCAGATGCAATATATAAAGATATAAAAACAGGAACATTATGTCTGAAACCGCTATTAAAGTTGATAATCTCAGTAAGTCTTACGTTATAAATCATCAAAAAGATGGGAGTTCCAAATACAGTAAGTCTTTACGTGAGTCAATCAGTGATGCAACCAGTTCACTCATTGGTACTGTTCTTAACTCTTCGGCAAATCAAGAATCATCAAATCAGAACCGAGAAGATTTTTTGGCTTTGCAAGATATTTCTTTTGAAATTAATCGAGGTGATAGAGTTGGCATAATTGGTCGAAATGGAGCAGGTAAGTCAACACTTTTAAAAATATTAAGTCGAATCACAGAGCCAACGAATGGGCGTATTTCCATTAACGGAAGAGTAGCCAGTCTGTTAGAAGTAGGGACAGGATTTCACCCAGAATTAACAGGTCGAGAAAACATATATTTGAATGGAGCTATCTTAGGTATGGGAAAGATAGAAATTCAGAGTAAGTTTAGTGAGATAGTTGAATTTGCTGGTGTTAGCAAATTCCTTGATACACCTGTTAAAAAGTATTCATCTGGTATGTACACTCGGTTGGCATTTTCAGTTGCGGCTCATTTAGAACCAGAAATTTTGATTGTAGATGAAGTTCTGGCAGTAGGGGATGTTCAGTTTCAAAAAAAGTGCCTTGGCAAAATGCAGAGTATCTCCAAAGATGAAGGAAGAACAGTCTTGTTTGTTAGTCATAATATGGATGCTATTCAGCGCCTTTGTTCTAAATGTTTAATGCTTGATAAAGGAAGATTAGTTGCTAATGATTTAACAAGTAATGTCATATCCATATATCTATCTAATAGTTCAATTAAAGCTTCACCAAATGGTTGGATTGATCTATCCCAGATAAGACGAGCAGGAACTGGAGAGGCACGCTTTTTAAAATTCAAATATACTAGTCTCAATGAAGATATTTTTTTTCATCCTTACCCTGACGGACCACTGGAATTCCTGTTAAATATTGAATCAGATCAATCGCAATCTGTTGGAAGTCTGGCTGTTTCTATTTATAACAATCTGGGAACCAAGCTAGTTAATGCAGATACTGTATCACTTGGTCAAAGTATATCTTTGGAAAAAGGGGAAAACATATTCAAAATAAGAATTGAAAAGTTACATTTAAATCCTGGTTTTTATGTTGTGGGTTTCTGGCTTGCTGATACCAGAGGTAACGCTGCTCTAGATTTTATAGAAGCTACTTTCGATATTGAGGTTGTAGATGTAGCCAGCGAAGGGTTTGGTGCTAAGCGCTCTGGTGATAGTGCAGTAACTTGTGAATTTAGTTTGTCTGATGGAGAGTGATTTTGTAGTTGTCAAATTTTTGCAGTCTTCTATGAGTTCAGTAAGTTATGTCACTCTCTATGCTTAACTCCAGATTATTAGCAAACGAAATCAGATAATTAGAAATTTATGAATGAGCGCGTTACATGGCTAATTCCAGTTCTCAACGGTATGCCGTACTTACCAGACACTTTAGCTTCTATAGAAGCTCAGACCTATAAAAATTGGGAAGTTTTAGTGTGGGACAATGGCTCAACTGACGGTACTTTGGAAGAGCTAAAGAATTGGATTCCCAATCGCTTGCCTGGCAAAGTATTCACTGGAGAGCCTCGCGGTGTAGGTAGTTCATTAAAAAGATTGGTGGAAGAATGCACCACAGAATTTTGTGCTCGTATTGATGCAGATGATATTAACTTTCCAGAACGCTTGGAGCAACAGATTGCTTTTTTAGATGCTCACCCTGAGATCGCCATTTTAGGCAGTCAGATGAAATATATCGATGAGAATGGCAATGTTCAGGAGCCTATTTATCATGTTCCTTTGGAGCATGATGATATTGTTAACACGATGCTAAGTTCCAATTGTATTGGTCATCCATCAATTATTTTTCGACGATTAGCTGTACTTCAGGTAGGTAATTATAGAGATTTACCAAATGTAGAAGATTACGACCTTTGGTTGAGATTAGTAACTCAATATAAATTTGCTAATCTAGATAAACCATTGGTTTACTACCGAATTCATCAAAATGGAACCACACAAGTTGCAATTCGTCAAAAACGCATTGCAGATCTTACAGATAATTGCTTTTACGAGAATGCTTCTATTTTGTTTGGATGCACTCCAACTGAATCTAAGTTGCTTAGAGGAAAGTCACACCCTTTTGCAATTCAACTACTTTTTAAAATCTCTCGATATCTTCAAAAAAATCAGGGCGGTAGTGTTTTAGGTAGACTTCGTTCCGAGTCTTTTGTGAAATCGGGTAAGTCCCTGATCAGGGATGAGGATGTATTTTCGCGTCTGGCATTAGCAGTATTCAACTTTGACAAATTGAAATCATATTCTGAAGTATTAAAAATTGCAAAGACCACGTTTCAAAAGATACCCAAAATAAATTCTGTTATTAAACAACTTAAATTATTGAAATGGTTAAATGCACAAAAAAAGAATAAATCGGAGATTCATCCATCAATTAAAATATTGGGAATATCGCCACCATTTAATCTAATAGACATATCAGCAAATTGCAAATTTCAGAATGATTTAACTATAGAGTTTGTTGAATTTCAATGGTGGGAGCAACCAAGACTTATTGTCAAAGAAGGCGTTTATATTGGTTGTAATACCTATATATCTATCAAGCAGCCTATAGTTATCGGGAAAGAAGTTTTTATTGGAGATAATTCTTACATTACGTCAGCTAGCCATGATAACTCAAGCTATTTATCATTAATTGAGTCGCAAGCGTATAAAGATTCACCAGTTAATATTGAAGATAAAGTCTGTATAGAGTCAGGCGTTACAATATTATCTGGTACAACGATAGGCGAAGGAGCTATTGTAATTAAGGGTAGTGTTGTGGTTGAGAATATACCTGCCTACGAGGTTTGGGAAGGAATACCAGCAAGATTTGTTAGCAAATGTTCTAAGAAGTAATTAATTATACTTATTGTATTTATCCAAACTCATTACGAAGCTTATAAAAATATAATTACCAAATATTTAACAGGGTGCATCTCACTCTAGCACCGAGTAACTATACTTAGTGCCAAAAGCCCATAAAATTGTTGTTTTTGACTTTGCCGATATACGACAAATAAGCAAAATTTTGGTTTTTCTTGTATTGACTAAGCCTGAAATGTAGAATTTTCAATATAAATATTTATACTTAGATGCTCCCAATTTAACACACCTGTTCACTACTACATAGTAATTAAAAAAGTTGGCTCAATAGGTGTTTCGGGGAGGTAAAGAAAGGAGAGAGTCCAACAAAGCACTCAGCAGAGCTTTTCCCCTCCTCTTGGCATTATGAACAAACTCAAAGAAGCCCAAATACAAAGGTAACTTTTCTTGAGAAATACCACGATGAGGACGTAACCAAGAGCGCAAAAGCGACCAAAAGCCTTCCATGGTATTGACATGAACTTCACAGAAATCATCACCATCTTCATCTCTAGCATATTCTCCCGCACCATGACAAACAGTT
>MNZA01000207.1 GCA_001873375.1 Oscillatoriales cyanobacterium CG2_30_44_21 | reverse complement strand
ATATTGGAATTATGATTTCTAATTTTATGCCAGTCAGGGAATAATTCTAATAAATCCAAGGAATCAATTTTTTAACCTGCGATCGATATTGATCATAGTCAGAGAATTTGTTACTCAGCCATGATTCTTCTTTTCTCGCTTTGATGTCAAAAAATAGTAACAGGACAATTGCGCCGATCGCATGACTGAGACTCAATTTCCAACAACTATAGGCGATCGCGAGGAAAATCACGCCACTATAAATGGGATGTCTAACCAATGCATACACGCCACCAGTTACCAATTCGCCATCATCTTTGGGATGAGGCAATGGAGTCAGGTTTGTTCCTAATTTAATGCTGCCCGAAAGTAATAACAGCAAGGCAATTAGTCCAAAAAATCCTGTTAATCCCCAATCTGCATATTTCCAGATCGGTGAAAAATTATTTAAGGCGATCGCGGGATAAACGGGCAACAGTGCAAAACCAACAGAAAGAACTGTTTGCCCAAGCACCCAATACTCGCCTTTCTCACCGCGCCACCATTGGGCGGAAAATCCCCATTCTTTAAATTGATTCATATTTTTCTGATGCTTCCTAATTGATGTTTACACAAAGATTTTTGAAAGCAACGCTTTCAAAAATCTTTGCGGGTTATAAATTCGCACCAAGAGTTTTAACTAAGATAAAAGAATGGCATTGAAGATATAACCGATGCTGACAATACTGATCGCCATCAGACCAATAAATACAGCTAAAAGCTGAGGGCGCAATACCTTTTTGAGAATAACCATTTCAGGCAGTGATAGGGCAGTGACTGCCATTGTGAAGGCTAAAACAGTACCTAAAGGCATTCCTTTAGTCACCAACGCCTCAGCAATGGGAAGCACACCCGCAACATTGGTATAGAGTGGTACACCAATCAAGGTAGCAACTGGCACTGCAAAAGGATTATCACGCCCCGCCCATTGAGTGATTAGTTCCGTTGGTGCGTAGCCGTGAATTCCAGCACCGATGCCAATCCCAATTACTACATAAAGCCATACTGACTTCATGATTTCTGCGGTCTGAAATTGTGCTTCGGCAATTCTCTCTTTCCATGTTATTACAGGGCTAAAAGCTTCATCTTCCATCTCAACTTCACCCGCTTGGCGAAGCTGTTGCATTTTGATGATCGATGGCTCCACCCATTTCTCTAGCTTGAGAGTGCCAATTATAAAGCCTGCCACAATTGCTAAACTGATACCAAAAGTAACGTAGATTAAGGTTGCCTGTAATCCGAATAGACTCCACAACAAGAAAATGGCAACCGGATCAACCATTGGCGCGGAGATCAAATAAGAGAAGGTAACGCCGAGCGGCACACCTGCCCGCAAAAATCCAATAAATAGTGGCACTGCTGAACAAGAACAAAAAGGCGTAATTGATCCTAACAGCGCCGCCATTATATTTCCTGCGAAAGTGCGTTTGCCCTCAAGAAAGTTGCGTACCTTTTCGGGAGACATAAAGCTTTGGAGTGTGCCAATTACAAAGCTAATTACCGCCAGCAAGGTCAATACCTTCGGCACATCGTAGAAGAAAAAATGCAAGCTTGAGCCAAGGGGGGATTTAACCGATATTCCCATTAATCCTGACACAATCTGCGTTGCCAACCAATCATAGGGATAGAAGGGATCAAACATGGTTTTATTTCTCTACTTCTGGAATATTTAATTTTGCAATAGCGGTTGAATCTGTTCGGGACTGATGACACCCTTGCCGACAACTTTGCCGTTAATCGCGATCGCGGGAGTTGTCATCACGCCACGCATAGCAATTTCTACAGGATCGGTAATATGCAAAACTTCCGCCGTGAGATTCAGATTTGCCACAGCTTCCTTAGCATTTGCCTCTAGCTGTTGGCACTTCTTGCAGCCTGTACCCAAAATTTCAATCTTAATCGTATCCATGATGTACTCCTAAATTAAATGATTTATATGATTAAACTTTCTGCTCAAAGTAGCTATGGGCAAAAGCGCTAAGGGGACAGTCTGACTTCTGGTTAATGCCTAGACTTTGAAAATTCTCCAAATATTGTGCTTCTGTCCAACCTTCTTCACTCGCCAGTACCAACAGGCTGAATACACCGGCTCGTAATGCCGAAGCGCAACGCACATAGGTGGGTTGGGGTGAAGATTCTAGGGCTTTCTTGAAGGTGTCAAGGGTTTCTAGGTTTAAGTTTTTGGGTGAAATTGGCACATTCACATATTTTAAAGCGAGTCCTTGCACCATGGTTGCATCAAGCTGATTGCACTCAGCCGAAGTACATAGATCGATAATAGTCTTGTAGCCTTGTTCAGCAACTCCCTGTAAATCTTCGGGCTGAGAAATAGAACCGATCGCAAGGTTGGGGGTGATGGTCTGAAACATAGAGATTAATTTAGGGGTTTGAAAATATAGGTTTGGATGAATTTGATTATAAAATCTATACCTACATATAGAGTCAAGGGTTTTAGCAAAATTAAAGCTGCAACTCTAGTCTAGATTTGCGCTAGGGCGCTAGGAATAATGATTCCTGTGAGAGCGCCAACCCCTAGAACGAAGGCAGGATGCCATTTCCAACGCGCTAGTAAGGCTAGGGCAATCCCACAAAGAACAATGCTCAAAGGGTGCGACCATTGAAGAGCAGTAGGCGCGAGGGTAATGGCGGCGGATAAAATTAGCCCCACCACGGCGGGATTAATCCCTGCGAGAAAATCCTTGATTTGCTTAACATTTCGCAAAATTTGATAATAGTGAGAAATCAAAAGCATCAGAATTGTCGCAGGTAAAAAGAGCGCCACTGTCGCCACTAATCCACCAACTAATCCCGCAACTCGATAGCCTGCAAAAGTGGCAAGGACGGCGATCGGACCTGGGGTAAGTTGACTGATGGCGACACCATCAATAAATTGTTGATGGGTGAGCCAATGCAAATCGGTTACTAATTGATTGCTCAAAATCGGGATGAGGACGAATCCACCACCAAAGAAAGCTAAGCCCACTTTGATAAATACGGTGGCTACGCTCATCAAACTAGCGGTGACAGGTGCGGCAACATCGGGGGCGATCGCCAGAGTTTGGTAAGCGAAATTATTTTGGAGCAACGGTAAGAAAATTGGCGGCGCGATCGCCAAATTGTTCTTGGAACTGGGTTTGGAAGCCTTGCCCGCAGTTGGTTGTTTCTGCCCAAGCTTATATAAAAAGCCAATTAGCCCTGCGATCGCGAGAATGGCGAGAGGATTTACTCTCAAAATGCTGCCAATTATGGCGGCAATAAATAAACCAGTGGCGATCGCCGAAGTTCGTACCGATTTACGTCCCATTGACCAAGCTGCATTGATAATTAGCGCAATTACCACAGGCCCTAAACCGATTAATGCGCCTTGGAGTGAGGGAATTTGGTGGAAGGCAAAATATAGCCAAGATAGCAAAAGCACTAAAAAGATCGATGGTGCGAGAAAAGCTATTTCTGCTAATAAAGCACCACCGAAACCAAACATCCGATAACCAATAAAAATGGCTGTGTTTACCGCAAAAGGACCTAAAATCTGTCCTAAACCCACACCATGTAGAAACTCTTCTGTTTCTAGACAGTGGCGCTTCTGCACACATTCCTGCTCCATCATCGCAACCACAGCCACACCGCCACCAAAGCCGATCGCACCTAACTTTAAAAACGACAGCCCCATTTGCCAAATAGTCATGGCATCAAAGGGTTTCTCAGGTGGTAAAGCACATGGCGGGAGTGGTTCGTTCATGATTTTTCTTTACTTGTGCATATTTTCAAGTTGCATCGTTTCGCTGCATGGCAGACAAACGTGCTGACCTTTGATGCGTTGGCTGTAGGGTTCGACCGTCATTTCACCACAGCGATCGCATACAAATGTGGCAAAACAATGGGTAGGTTCTTGCCATTGATATTCATAGACTTCACCAATGCTCAACAGCATGGCATCAGGAGCATTAGATACCTTCTCGATCAACGGATCGACAAATTCATCAGGCACTTGCGAAGCAGGTATGCCCACTTCTCGATAGTCCTTGAAGAAAGTGGTTTCCTTGTTGGCTTTCATGGCTTCGGCTTTGGGAGTTACCCGCACCGCCCGACCTGCTTTTTTATCGATCAGGGTCACGCCCCACTTACCCAACTGCTGTTTCTGGATATTGCCTTTACCGAAGGTGCAACCTGTAATTACCTGAATGCCATCCGCAAAGCAAGTTGCACAGTGATTATCACCAAGTTCCACCATCGCCATCAACTGCCCATCTTTGGCGCGGTCTACGCCGAGGGCTTGCATGGCAGCAGCCCCGACTCTCAAGCCCAAAGGCATCGCTGGGCATTTATGTCCATGGAACTTTTGTCCAAATTCTAACAATTCTTGATCAATCATGATGATTATTTAATTTCAGTAACTGGTTAAGACGTTAACATCTATACTCACATATAGAGTCAAGGGTTCTGGCAAAACATAACATTGCCTAAAGGTTTTAAAGCAAAACAATCCGCGTTTCGTAGAACGGCTCAACGGGGCCACTCACTACCATCGCGCCAACGGGAGCCGCAGTTTGCTTAAAGCGAGGATCGAGGTGAGAATTTTCGTGATCCCATACCGATTCCCATACACCATGCATCAGGTAGGCTCGCAAATCACCATCAGGGAAAGCATTACGCAAAATTTCGGTGCTGATGGCTTTACGGTAATAGCGATTGTCGGCGGCTCCTGCGATACCTATGCCATCATTTGCATCGGTGGGCTGATAAGTCTGCTGCGCGATGCCTAATAGTTTGGCGGTAATTGTTTCAAAGCCTTGCAACTTCTGATCTTGAATCATGACGTGATTCTCAACGGTGATGTAGTTGCGGCTAGGAAGATCGGCAGGACGGCGTAAAAAAGCAAGGATGTCATCGGGTTTTTGATAAATCGCCATGCGATCGCCTGCTACTACGGTTTGATAAATGCCGCGATAGGATTCCATCAATAGGGCAGTTTTTTGTGCGCCCTCTGGGGTGACTCGATAGGCATATAAATGTGGGGTGATCGCCTGATCAAACCATTGATCAACCTTGGCTTGTGCCAAACTTTGATAGTCAGCAAATCTCACAAATAGAGAATAAAAACGGGGTAGAGAACCCGCTTTAACGGCATCAGTATAGGCGTTTGCTAACAATCCTTTATAGGATTCTGGATAGTTTTTAACCATTGTGGAATCCCCTGTCATTTGTTTGACCGACAGACTCAAGAATCCTGTAGCCTTTTGCAGAGATTGAGATTTGTTTTGAATATCTGCCAAGAGCGCTGCATTTTCTGGCTCCGCCACTCGAATTTCGGCATAGAAGGTGACGGCTCCTGTCGGTATTTGTTTGGGGACATCCGCAGCCTGTGATGGCATCGCCATTACAAAACCACTAGTTGCGATCGCGGCTCCTGCTGAGAGAAAATTGCGCCGATTAATCATAGTAACCACATTTAAGAAATATTAATGAAATGCTTTCTTCACTTAGAAGTTACTGTGTATACACAAGTCTCTCTGACTACGTTTTAAGGTTTAGATCCCCCCCAGCCCCCCTTAAAAAGGGGGTTAACATACTTGACACACCAAAAGACTCTTTGCCCTCACCCCTAGCCCCTCTCCCGCAGGAGAGGGGTACAAGAGAAAGAATTTCCTCCCCTTCTCCTGCGGGAGAAGGGGTTGGGGGATGAGGGATGCGTCAAGTATATTAATGCCTTAAAAAGGGGGGAGAATTTTCTTCTTCCCCCTTTTTAAGGGGGATTGAGGGGGATCTTTAATAACTCACGCTATAGCTAATAACTTTTGTGTACACGGTAGACTTAGAGGGGAATATGGCTGAATTATAAAATCTATACTCACATATAGAGTCAAGGGTTTTCGGAAAATAAATTTGGACTAACCTAACTTGTGTTCGCTCACCAAAGTTAAGCCATTACCAGCAATCAACGCCCGTACTTCTGATAAAAAAGTTTGAATATCTTCTTGCTCAGTTGAAGTCACTTCAAAGGACATGAATGAAGGTGTTTTTTCGAGAGCGCCCTTAACAGTTGGAACCTCCAGACGTAAGTTGACAAAATCATAGGGGCGATCGCGGATTAACTCTTCTAATTTGACTAGAAATTGCTTCTCACCAAATTCACCCGCAACTTCCATCTTTGTTCTGGTTGTCGATTGAGAGATATGCTCTTCAGCGATCGCCCGCGCTTTCAAAGCTTCAAGCCGATCTTTCTTCTCACGAGTTTCTTGGCGCACAACCTTAAAAATCTTGCGCTCACGTTCTAGCTTCCAAACCAGATCCCGACTAGGAAATGTGATTGCATCTACAGGACAGACATTTGCACAGGTGCTACAGCCAACCATGCAGTCTAGGGCGTGTTCAACAATAGATTTATGGTTTTGGATGTCAAATACATTGCGTCCACAAGTGGTGAAACACAACCCACAACCAATACAAGTTTCGGCATTTACCGTGGGATACCAAGGGATCTCTTCACGGGGAATGCCATGCCAAGTTTGCGCTTTTGTCATTTTTATAATTCCTAAAATTTTACTAAATACTTTTAAAGTACTACATTGGCAGGCAGTTGTTTGATTTGGTAATTGAATTGATTAAGTAACGTATGAAGCGTAACGATCAATTCAAAAGTTAATATTCACTGATATTTCTACACATGATTATCTGGCTCCAAATGACATGGGTATTCGCGATCGCCTATTTCGATATGGAGGGTAACGCGCTCAATAGCAAAGTAATGATGTACAGCGCTTTACATTGACTTAAAACCTAAATAAAGTTTTGAAAGCGGCGCTTTCAAAACTTTATCTGTACCCCTCAAAGCCTAAATAGGCTGTAAGCCTTCGCTAGTATTTAGCTAAAAAGCAAACAAATTTGGGTTTCTATTTTGGATCAAGAACAATACATTGGTAATCAGGATTAGAATTTTCCAGATTAATTTGGCATTGCTCAACTAAAGGTACTAATTCATCATGCAGCGATTGCAATTTCTGTATATTCTCTTTAATATCCTTAACCTTATTATTGAGACGCTCATAGACAGCTCGACAAGTCAGCAATTTTCCTTCCTTCAATTCTAAAATCTCTTTGATTTCGTCCAAGCTTAGTCCTAAAGACTTAGCGCGAGTAATAAACGTCAGGCGATCAATATCCCATTGACTAAATAGACGATAGCCTGACTCAGTGCGCTGTGGTGATGGCATTAAGCCAATGCGCTCGTAAAAATAAAAAGTTTGTGGATTAAGTCCTAGTTTCTTGGAAACTTCACCCATTTTAAACATTGCCATGAGTCCATAAAAATCTAATCCCCCCCATTTTAAGTCCTATACCTAGATATAGAGTATAGATTTATGGTAGTGAGTGATTGCTCTATAATTTATATATTGATATATATCGATATATAGCTAAAGTTTTACGCAGCCACATTAAATTTCATTAGGCAAACATGACTATACATAATTCTCAACAACCTGTTACCTCAGAACTTAGCTTTTTTGAGAAGTATCTGACTGTTTGGGTTGCTCTTTGCATTGTGATCGGCATTGTCATTGGTCGCCTATTTCCCAGTATCACGGCAACTTTAGACTCAATGAACATCTATGAAGTCTCCGTGCCGATCGCTATTTGTTTGTTTTTCATGATGTATCCGATCATGGTCAAAATTGACTTCACACAGGCGAAAAATGCCCTTCGCGCCCCCAAGCCAGTGATCCTTACCCTAGTTGTCAATTGGCTGATCAAGCCCTTTACGATGGTTGCCTTTGCCACTTTTTTCTTGGGAACTGTATTTCGCCCCTTGATCACAGGTACAGAAATCCTACGCGGAGCCGAAGTTGCTCTTGCTGATTCCTACATCGCAGGCACAGTTTTATTGGGAATTGCGCCTTGTACAGCGATGGTGATGATGTGGGGCTATTTGTCCTATGGCAATCAGGTATTGACTTTGATTATGGTGGCGGTTAATTCCTTAACGATGCTCTTTCTCTATGCGCCATTAGGTAATTGGCTCTTACGTGCTAGTGATTTTATTGTGCCTTGGCAGACGATGGTTCTATCGGTGCTGATTTATGTGGCATTACCGTTAGTAGCGGGCGTGTTTAGTCGTTATTGGGTGATTAAAAACAAAGGCAAGCAATGGTTTGAGCAGAAATTTTTGAAGGCGCTATCTCCCGTTGCCACGATCGCCTTACTGACCACTCTGATTGTTCTCTTTGCTTTCAAAGGAGAAGTAATTGTTAAAAATCCTCTGCATATTCTCTTGATCGCTGTACCTCTATTTATCCAAACTATCTTTATTTTCACGATCAGTTATGTGGCGGCGCTGAAATTAGGGATGGACTATGAAGATGCTGCCCCTGCGGCGATGATTGGTGCGAGTAATCACTTTGAAGTGGCGATCGCCACAGCTGTGGTTCTATTTGGTTTAAACTCTGGCGCGGCTCTAGCGACCGTCGTGGGCGTATTGATCGAAGTGCCTGTGATGTTGATGTTGGTAGAAGTCTGCAAACGCACTGCTTTTTGGTTTCCGCGTCATCCCGATAAAGCTTTATTACACGATCCCCGTTGTAAGTAGCAACAAGTGACGGCGCAAAGCGCCGCCACTCATCTTTTGGTTTAAACATGGCTATCTGGCTCTAGGTCGCATGGATATTCGCGATCGCCTGTTTCGATCTGGAGAGTGACGTGATCAATATCAAAGTGATGATGTAACTCCTCGCTCGTATCGCACAAAAAGCGATCGCCAATGTATCCTTCAGGAATTACTAAATGAGCCGTCAGCGCCGTTTCCGTAGTACTGATTGCCCAGATATGCAGATCGTGAACTTGGGTTACGCCCTCTAGATTTTGGAGAAATGTCTTCACAGCAAGTAGTTCTATTTGTTCAGGAACTCCATCAAGGATTAACTTCACCGCATCTTTAAATAAATTCCATGTGCCAACCACAATTACCGCCACAATAATTAAGCTAATCACAGGATCGAACCAGAGCCAACCCGTCCACAAAATCGCCACACCCGCCAGCACCACACCCAACGACACCAGTGCATCGGCTGCCATATGCAGAAAAGCACCGCGAATATTCATATCTTTGTTGCCATCTGACATAAACAGAAGCGCGGTAATCGTATTAATCACCACCCCGATCGCCGCGACTAAAATCACCGTACCGCCAGCAACTGCACTCGGCTCTTGCAATCGGCGCAGCGCCTCCCAAGTAATGCCACCCATCGTCAGCAATAACAGCACGGCATTGATCAACGCTGCCAAAATAGAAGATCGCCGCAAGCCATAGGTATAGCGCTGACTCGGCGCAACCCTGACTAGATAACTAGCCCCCCACGCCAGCAACAGCCCCAAGACATCGCTAAGATTGTGTCCTGCATCAGCAAGTAAAGCCAAGGAGTTAGTAATCAACCCAAAGGATGCTTCTACAATCACAAAGCCAATATTTAAGCCCGTACCAATCAGAAAGGCGCGGTTATAGGTTTTGGGAGCATGATGATGATCGTGTGCCATAGAAATGATTTTAATAAATATTTATAAATATTTTGGTGAGTGAGCTAGTGATCTTTTCACAGGACTAACACCATGATTGCTCATCAGTCGGATTGTGCAACAACTCCCGAATAAGGGTGTAGCAACGACTCACGGTAATAGCGATCGCCTTTAGGAGAGCGATTGTTAATGCGATCGCCACGGGTATTTACTTAGTATTCTCTTTCTGTTCTAAAAGAGTCAGCAAAAATGTAAATTCGGTTGACGATTGAATGGCATGGGGAGTATTAGCAGGAACAAAAATAAATACTCCAGCCTCCATACCAATCTCCTTACCTGCTAGGTTAAATACTCCTTGCCCTTCGATCACGTTCACTGTGGCATTGCGAGGGTTAGTATGTTCGGCGATCGCTTTTCCTAAAGATAACGACATCAAAGTATATCGACAGTTTCCATCTTCTATTAAAGTCTTACTCTTGATACCTGTGGGCACATACTCAATTACTTCTTGCCAATGAATAGCGGTATTCTCTGGGGTCATTATGGCCATGGGATTATTCCTTTGTGTGGGTAAATTATGGAAAGACAATTTTGGAGATCGGCGGATGTCCAAAGTAAACGTAAGCAGCAGGTCTCAGCACGCTTTCCGAATAGATAATCTTTTGAATATTTAGACTGGTTGCCCTTCTAGCAGTTGCCTTGTAAGTGGCGATTTCTCCTTCCAAACTAAAATCGCTATCGGTAAGATAATGATCGCGATCATACACTGCTTGGAAGATAAAACTATAAATGGGATTAAGCCCCATTAAAGTATCATAATTTTCGGCAGATACCCATAGATGACTTTGCTTAATATCCTCAAACATCTCGGCGGCATTAGCGTAACGCTTACACCATGAGAATTCTATATTTAGAGGTGTAGTCTGAAATTCATCCCAGAGCCAAGGGACTTGCAATTTGGTAGCCTAAGTTATGAGTAAGCGTAGTTTTACCCACGCCACCAGCTTGATTAAAAATAGCTATATTTTTAGTCACAAATATTTTTAGCCTCGGAATTCTCTTTTCCTTTTTGTTCATTAACTAATCCAAATTTCGCTTGCATTATAAAAACTTCCTCGTTGCTCAAGTTTAAAATCACCCAAAAGTAAACCTAGCCAAATTTCCACCATCGATAATGGTAAAGCAGATTGTATATCCATTAAACGTATAGGAGAAAAATTGGTTGCAACACAATGGGCGATCGCCTCAATCCAAGCCGAAACATCTTCAGCATGAGCCGTACTAATCGCTTGTTCAAACTTCTCCTCACAACTAAGCAAACTTTCCTGCTCCAAAGCTTGAATTAAAACCTCCTTTTCAATTGTGTCAACCATCGAATTACCATGTTTCGTTGGTTCAGGAATCTTCCTAGGTAAACTTTGCAAAGGCTCAATAAACTGTTCCAAATCAACAACCATCGACTGACGCACATAACGATCAAAAGCATCATTAGCCATGATCGGCTCACCATTTACGGTACGAGAGTGTATTTCCTCAAATAAAAAATTAGAGCGATCGCAAAACAAATCTGCAATCTGACATATCGCCTCTCCTGCTACTCGCAACTGCGATCGCATATCAAGATCAACTAAAGTCAAATTCAAAAGCTGAAACACCATTGGCAAATTTGCATCATTAGGAGTTTTCCTTGCAGTTGAAATAAAATCCCACAGATCTAACTCAAGTTGTTTAACTTGCATAGCTTCTCCAGAAATTATTATGTGAATGCAAAATTGCGATCGCTATCACTGCCATGAATCTCTTGAGCCTGAGCCGCCTAAAGCATCGCACACTTTTTACACTTTTCAGGAATACCGTTAGTCATAGAGAAAATAAATGTGTTATGAATACATACTATTCATTAGGTATACAGTAGAAATATGGCAATACAAGGAAAACTAGAATTAACTATCAAAATCAATGAGCTTCCTAACGATGTATCTATTGATAAAAACGGTTGGAAATCCTTTGATTTAGATTGTGGGGGGCAGATCTTTAGCGTTACGGTGAAGCCCAAAGTGTTTAAGAAACTGGAAGATGCACAGGCTAATTTTCCAATGTGGGTAGCGGCGATCGCAGGCAAGATGGGTAATGCTACTGAGACAGGATTTGTATTGCTTGAGCCAAATGTCCAAGTATTTGAGAAAAAGCCCAAAGAAGCTAAACCTGCTGAAGAAGCAAGTCCTAGCTAATGCTAGATCAAGCAATGGCATAGCCATTGCCTGATCTAAAAACTCTTACTGGAGTTGGCTTGCAACTGCTAAAAGTGTGGCAATACTTTTAGCGAAGACTGTGCGGAGTTGCTGGGCTATCGCAATCGCACTGAGTTTGCATCGACCTATCTCTTTGTGCCTTACTTGTTTAGGACTACCAAACTGAGATTAACCAATTATGTCCAATAAGAATCACAAACCGTTATACATTCTGCTTATCAGCATTCATGGATTGATTAGAAGTCATAATCTAGAATTGGGGCGAGATGCCGATACAGGTGGACAAACAAAATATGTTGTCGAGTTGGCTAAAGCTCTGGCTAAAAACTCTAATGTAGAACGTATTGATTTGGTTACCAGACTAATTATTGATGATGCTGTAGATGCTGACTATCGCTTAGAGAAGGAAGTTTTAGCCGACAATGCTCAGATCGTGCGGATTGAAGCAGGGACTGAAGGCTATATTCCTAAAGAAGAGTTATGGAGTCATCTGGATGGCTTTACCGATCGCCTGTTTGCTTGGTTACTCATACAGCCGCGTTTGCCTGACGTAATCCACTGCCACTATGCCGATGCGGGGTATGTAGGCGTGCGCCTTTCCCATTTAACAGGTTTACCCCTAATCCATACGGGACATTCCTTAGGACGAGACAAAATGCGAAGATTGCTAGGTTCAGGAATGCCCCTCGAACAGATCGAAGAACGCTATCATATGCTCCAAAGGGTCAGCGCTGAAGAAGATACGTTAAGTAATGCGGACTTGGTGATTACTAGTACTCGCAATGAAATTGAAGATCAATATGAACTGTATGACTATTACACGCCCGAAAAAATGGCAATCATCCCGCCAGGGACAGATTTAGAGCAGTTCCATCCTCTGACTGATGATCAAGATGCGATCGCTTTTCAGGAAGTTCTAACCAAGTTTCTCAATAATCCTGAAAAGCCAATTATTCTGGCTCTATCTCGCCCCGACCAACGCAAAAATATCGTTACGCTTTTAGAAGCCTATGGTCAATCGCTACGTCTTCAAGAATTAGCCAATCTTGTAATTGTGGCGGGTAATCGAGAAGACATTCGCGAACTAAATGAGGGGGCGCAAAATGTCTTAACAGAATTGTTGCTGGTCATGGATTGCTATGATCTGTATGGTCGAGTAGCTCTACCCAAGCATCATAGTTCTGATGAAGTTGCCGATATTTATCGATTAGCGGCTAGGTCTAAGGGTGTTTTTATCAATCCTGCTCTCACCGAGCCTTTTGGACTAACGCTATTAGAGGCGGCGGCAAGTGGATTGCCATTGGTTGCCACCGAAAATGGAGGGCCAGTGGATATTATTGGTAATTGTGAGAATGGATTATTAGTTGATCCTTTGAATGAGAAGGCGATCGCTGAGGCTTTATTGCAGATTTTAGAAGATGCCGATCTCTGGCAGCAATTTTCCGAAAATGGATTAAAAAATGTTGCCAAATTCTATTCATGGGAGGCTCATGCTCAAACCTATTTGCAAAAAATTGAACCGCTTGTATTGCAACAGGAACCTTTGCCAAAGCCAACATTCTCACCAAAAGCAGGGCAATATCGCAATCGAGCAATTTTCACGGCGATCGACAATACCTTACTGGGGGATGCGGAAGCATTGGCGCAATTTACTCAGCTTGTCCGCCAACAACACAGAAAATTTTTGTTTGGCATCGCCACAGGTCGGCGTTTAGATTCCGCCCTCAAAATTTTAAAAACCTATGGGATTCCCACACCCGATGTTTTGATCACCAGTTTAGGCACAGAAATTTACTATCCACCTCTATACAATGCGGATATTGCTTGGAATCACCATATTGATCATGGGTGGACACCGCAAGTATTACGCCGCATTATCGATCCCTTGCTAGGGATTACCCCACAGCCGAAAGATCAGCAAAGTCGGTTTAAAGTTTCTTATTATTACGATGCCAATATTGCGCCGTCAATGGAGGAGATTTTGACTCTATTGCGTCAACAGGAATTGTCGGTGAATGCCACGCTTTCCTTTGGTCAATATCTAGACTTTGTACCTGTCAGAGCCTCTAAGGGGCTTGCCTTGCGCTATGTCGCTAGACAATGGAACATTCCCCTAGAGCAAGTCTTGGTCAATGGTGGATCGGGCGGCGATGAAGATATGCTGCGCGGCAATACTTTAGGCGTGGTCGTTGATAATCGTCACCGTGAGGAGCTATTGAATTTGAGTGATAGCGATCGCGTTTATTTTGCGGATAGCGCTCATGCTGGAGGTATTTTAGAGGCGATCGCCCATTATGATTTCTTTAACTTATAAAGAGTTTTTCTGCCTTCGACAGAAAAACTCTTTACACTAACTAATACAATTGTGACCTATGCAAAAATTATTAATTTGTACTGACCTTGACCGCACTCTATTGCCCAATGGAACTCAACCCGAATCCCCTCAAGCGCGAGCCATATTTACCCGTTTAGTCAGTCGCCCCGAAGTCTGCTTAGTGTATGTGAGCGGTAGAAATCTTGCATTAGTTCAAGAAGCCATTCAAGAATATGATTTGCCAACCCCTGATTGGATCGTTGGTGATGTCGGTAGCACGATCTATCAATTTGATGGCGATTGCTGGAAATCTTGGCAAAGCTGGTCACAGCAAATTGCGGGTGATTGGCGAGGTCTAAACGCTGTCGATTTAGAGCCTTGGTTTACCGATTTAGCGGAAATATCGCATTTGATTTTGCAAGAACCCGATCAACAGAGCCGTTTTAAACTCAGTTACTATCTGCCCTTGGAAATCGAAAAAAATGCCTTGCAGCAGTACATCAGCGATCGCCTTAAAGAGAAAAATATTGCGGCAAGTTTGATCTATAGCGTTGATGAAGCCAAGGGAATTGGGTTGCTAGATATATTGCCAGCCCATGCTACCAAACTCCATGCAGTAGAATTTCTGATGAATCAATTGGATTTTGATCTTACAAATACGGTTTTTGCAGGTGACAGTGGTAATGATCTGCCGTTGCTGATTAGTGCTGTGCCTTCTGTTTTGGTTGCCAATGCTCATGTCGATATAGTTGCTCAATCTCAACAACAAGCAAAGGAACAAGGGAATATCCACAGTTTATATTTAGCTCATGGCGACTTCTTGGGCATGAATGGGAACTATAGCGCAGGAATTTTGGAAGGAATTGTCCATTATTATCCAGACAAAAAAAAATGGATAGAATGATGTGCTACGCTTTGCGCGGCAGATCATTCTATCGGTAAACATATCTTAGGAAAATTCCATGTACGAACAGATTTCTCATTCACTTTTAAATTCTATCCTTGACGATTTAAAACCTGAAATTCGCCGTCAAGATTTACGACACTTTTATACTCGACTGGGCGCTAATTTTTACGCAATCTATTCGCTTTTCTATACGCTGTATGGTCATCGCGATGATTTTAAATTGCAAATGTTGCGCCTAGTGGAAACCATGGCAAAGGGCTATATTGATCGCTCTCCCGAATTAGAGCGTCTAGATATTCAGCGCGAACAGGATCACAACTGGTTTTTGTCGCAAAAATGGGTAGGGATGGCGCTTTATTCCAATGGATTTGCCGACAATTTACGCGATCTCGTTAGCAAAACCAACTATTTTCAGGAATTAGGGATCAATATGGTGCATATTATGCCAATTTTGAAATGTCCTGAAGGTAAAAGTGATGGAGGCTATGCAATCAGTGATTTTCGCCAAATTGATGATCGCGTTGGCGACCTAGAAGATGTCCGTCTGATTGCCGAAGATTTCCGCAAACGAGACATTTTGTTAGTTCTGGATATTGTTCTCAATCATACTTCTGACGAACATGAATGGGCAAAGAAAGCGATTAAAGGCGATAGTCGTTTTCAAGACTATTACTACATTTTTGAGGGTAGAGAAGTCCCTGATATGTTCGAGCAGAGTATGCCACAGGTATTTCCTGAAACTGATCCAGGTAATTTCACTTGGAATCCTGAAATGGAAAAATGGGTGATGACAGTTTTCCATAATTATCAATGGGATTTGAACTACAGTAATCCTGCGGTATTTATTGAAATGCTGGACATTATCTTGTTTTGGGCAAATCAAGGTGTGGATATTTTGCGTCTTGATGCGGTGGCTTTTTTGTGGAAGAAGATTGGCACTTCTTGTCAAAATGAACGCAAAGCCCACCTAATTTTACAGTTAATGAAGGACTGTTGCCAAGTTTCCGCCCCAGGGGTGTTATTTATTGCGGAAGCGATCGTTGCGCCTATAGAAGTGATTAAGTATTTTGGAGAAGATGCGATCGCTGCAAAAGAATGTGAGATTGCCTATAACGCGACTTTGATGGCGCTACTTTGGGATAGCGTGGCAACTAAAAACACGAAACTCCTCAGCCAAGGAATCAAGAGCTTACCAAATAAACTAGAACGCGCGACTTGGCTAAATTATGTTCGATGTCACGATGATATCGGGTTTGGCTTTGATGACAATGATATTCGCTTAGCAGGTTATGAGCCCTATTCTCACAGACGCTTTCTAATTGATTACTTTAGCGGTAAGTTTGATGCTTCAGCCAGAGGCTTAGAATTCATGCACAATGAGTCCACGGGCGATGGACGGATCTGTGGGTCATTGGCTTCTCTAGTTGGGCTAGAATCTGCCTTGGAGTCGGAAGACAAAAACTTGATTGCGGCTGCTATTAATCGAATTCTCTTACTGCATGGAATCATTTTATCCTTTGGTGGAATTCCTCTGATTTATAACGGTGATGCGATCGGCGTACTCAATGATTACAGCTTTTATGAAGATCCTACCAAAAGCAATGATAATCGATGGGTTCATCGTCCAAAAATCGATTGGGAAAAAGCCGAACTACGCAAAAAACAAGGCACTGAACAGTATGCAATCTTCACTGCTATGAAAAAGATGATTTCCATTCGCAAAGAAATCTCGGCGTTTGCTGATTTTAATAATCGTGAATTGCTTCAGTTAGACAATGAGCATTTACTCAGTTTTATTCGCTTCGATCATCAGCGTCCATCAGAGAAAGTACTAGTAGTTGCCAATTTTGATATAAATCCGCAATATTTCGACTTGTCAGCCCTAAGTGGTAAAGGGTTTAGTACTTATAGCCGATTTATCGATTTATATACTAGTAAAAAGCCGTCTCAACATGATGAACGTATTGTTCTTAATGGTTATCAGTTTTGTTGGTTGACAGAAACATAACGATTCGTCAATTCAAGGATGAAATGCAACACCCAGAAATCTTGGCATGGACTCATAAGGATACAGTGCTTTGCGCTGACTTAAAACCCATAGAAAACTTTGAAAGAAGTATCGCGAAGCGATACTTCTTTCAAAGTTTTCTATGTACTACTCAAAGCCTCAACAGGCTGTATTAAGTAGCTAGGCATAGTAACCTAAAAACCCTGAGGTTGTTCCGCCCACTACGCGGGCGGAACAACCTCAGGGTTTAATTATGTTGAGCAACTTATGAAATGCCAACCGCTTAATCGCCATAGGCACTACCGACCACTTTCCCGCGAAATACGACATAGTTGTAGATGTTGTAAAACAACATAATCGGAATGAGAACACCAATAAAAGTAAGCATAAATACAAGGGCGCTGGGTGCTGCTGCCGCCTGATAAATTGTGATTTGGTTAGGGATGATGTAAGGGAATACAATTAATCCTAAACCAATAAATGTCAGCAGAAACAACAGAATTGTCCAGACAAATGGAGTATTTTCCTGCTCACGGTTAAGGCTGCTTAATAAATTCCAAATCAACCACACGCCGATAACGGGAATCACTGCAAAAATATAAACTAAGGGAGCGCTAAACAACTTTGTCCTTACGGTTTCATAGACAATCGGCGTAGCGATCGTGATTAAAATCGCGCCGATGAAGGTGGTAATTGCCGCGATTTTTGCAGTCTTAAAATGGGTTTTCTGTAATTCTCCTTCGGTTTTCAAAATCAAATAAGTGGAACCAATCAGCACATATCCTTGGATCAGAGTGAGGGCAACCAAGAGCGATCGCCAATCGAGCCAATCCCAAGTGGAGCCAATGAAATGTCCTGACGCATCAACTTTAATCCCTGCAATAACGCTGCCAAGGGCAAAACCTTGTCCCAAAGCCGCGATAAAGCTACCAATACCGAAAGCGAAATTCCAAAATGTTTTATTGTTAGAATGTTCGCGAAACTCAAAGGCAACAGCCCGAAAAATCAGCCCGAAAATCATAATGAAAATAGGAATGTATAAGGCGCTGAGAATCGTGCCATAGGCGAGGGGAAATGCGCCAAATAATGCACCGCCCATAATTACTAGCCAAGTTTCATTGGCATCCCAAATATTGCCGAGGCTGGTCATCAAGATGCCACGGCGTTCTTCATCGGAACTAGTGAGGGAGAGAATACCCACGCCCAGATCGAAGCCATCGAGCATGACGTACAGGAATAGAAATAGAGCTAGAATCACAAACCAAACTTGAGGCAGAAAATCTTTTAAGGCTTCCATGAAATTTACCTAGAAATTAGTTCCATATTCAATTACAGCGCTTTGCGCTCAAAGCCGAACCCAAAATGATTTTGAAAGCGTTGCAAAGCAACGCTTTCAAAATCATTTTGGGTTCGTTTGCTTGACAATTGCGATAAGAAATAGCTATGCCATTTTTTATCGTATGAGAGAACAGGAGGCACAAAGAGCCGCCTACTATCCTTGATTACAATTGAGTTTCTGCTGGACGTTGATCGGGAATGAATATCGCTGGTTCCATGTTAATTGCCAGATCATTTTCTAGTCCAGGGATGGGAATTTCTAAATTAGGACCATGACGAATTATTCTGCTGCCAAAATAGAGAGTAGCAACCAGCAAAATGGAATAAACTACTGCAAATAGAGTTAATGAAGTTAAGACATTGCTGGCGGGGACAACGGAAGCGGCATCAGCCGTACGGATCTGTCCATACATTGTCCAAGGTTGTCGTCCCACACATCGGACAATCCAGCCTGATTCCACAGCGATATAACCTAAGGGTGCAGCAAAAATCCAAGTGCGGAGCAGCCACTTTTGCTTAGCAACTTTTTCGGCGGAGAGATTGCCTAATAGCCATTGCAAGGCACTCCAGAGCATTAGCCCTGCCAAGAAAAAGCCAATCCCACTCATGATCCGAAAGGCGTAGTAAATCAAGCCCACCATGTGAGGGCGATCGCTATATTTCCATTCCTTTAAGCCAAGCACAGGCGCGGTCAAATCTTTTTTAAATTCCAAAACATAGCCTAGCCCGTTAGGAATCGTAATTTCCCATTTATTGCTTTGGGTCTTTTCATCGGGAATTGCCAAGAGACTCCAATCCGCAGGTTGTCCCGCAGGGCTAGTTTCCCATTTGGCTTCCATCGCTGCTAGTTTTGTGGGTTGATATTGAGCAACTTGTTCGGCGCTCAAATGTCCAACATAAATCTGCACAGGCGTAACGGCGATCGCGGCGGCAATCACAATTTTGAGCGATTTGGCAAAAAAGGCTTGATGACGATTGTTAAGAATATACCAAGCGCTGATCCCCCCGATCACGAATAGTGATGTTTCGAGGGTGGCAAAAAACATATGCGATACGCTTTTGACCATGAATGGATTAGTGATCGCCTGAAAGTAATCACTGACAATAAATTTGCCATCGACCATCTCACCTCCTGCTGGTGTTTGCAGCCAAGAGTTAGCGACTAAAATCCAGAAGGTAGACAGGTTTGCGCCAAAGGCAACCATGATCGTGGCGAGATAATGGATCGATGGATTGACGCGCTCCCAACCGAATAACATGATTCCTAAAAATCCTGCTTCGAGCATGAAAGCCATTGCGCCTTCAAAGCCGAGAATACTGCCAAAGAAGTCACCCACTGCTTCCGAAAATGGAGCCCAGTTTGTACCAAATTGAAATTCCATCGGTAGCCCTGAAGCGACTCCAATCCCAAAGTTAAGCACATATAACTTTGACCAGAAGCGAGCATGGCGGTAGTAATCAGGATTGCGGGTTTTCAGCCATAGCCCTTCGACAATGACGAGATAGATTGCCATGCCTGTAGTCAGGACTGGCCAGAGCATATGAAAAATGGCGGTTAATGCAAATTGCATTCGTGACAGTGCAACTGTATTTGACAGGATATCCATGATTTATCTTGAAGTGGATTAAAAACTAAGCACTGGCTTGATTAACAATATACTTGGTTGATAATATAGTTTATAAAGAATCTAAACAATCAGTTTATTAGGAAAGTTTTAAGGTTTAGCTGGTTAAATACCTGCTAATTCACGCATGGCGATATCGGTGGACATAAAGAAGCGATCGCGACCAACATAATCGACAAAGCCAATATTCAGCAATTTATCCATCACGGGACCTTTGACCTCAGAGAAATAGAAGTTAATGCCTGTGGTTTTTAAATCAGCAATCAAACTTTCGAGAACTTCTAAGGCGCTGGCATCAATCAGATTGACGGCGCTGCATACCAGCACAATGCTATTGACATCAGGGCGATCGCTAATTTCACGATTTAGAAAATTCTCCATATATTTGGCATTGGCAAAGTAAAGGCTGGCATCAACACGGATCGCTAAAACTTGAGGACTGGTTTTGACTTCGTAACGAAGGACATTGCGAAAGTGTTCAGAGTCACCTAAGCGTCCCACGATCGCAATATGGGGACGACTGGTATGCCATAGGTGCAGCGACAAAGCCACAATTGAGCCAAAAATTATGCCCTTTTCCACGCCTAAACCTAATACAGCGCTAAAGGTGACTAGCCAAGCGATCGCATCGGCTTTGTCATAATTCCACATCCGTTTGAGGGTAGTGAAATCAATCAATTTATAAACGGCGGTGATGATAATCGCGGCGAGGCAGGTTTGCGGCAGAAAATAGAACCAAGATGTAAAGAACATCACCGTGATTGCGACTAATATTCCCGTAATGATTGAGGCTAAGCCCGTATTTGCGCCTGCGCTAAAATTTACCACCGAGCGACTAACTCCACCCGTCACAGGAAATCCCCCTGCAAAAGCGGCGCTCACATTCGCTGCTCCAAAAGCAATTAATTCTTGATTGGGATCAATCTTTTCGCGGCGTTTACTGGCGAGGGCTTGCGCTCCTGAGAAGCCTTCCATGTAACCAACTAAAGCGATCGCTAGAGCCGCAGGTAAAAGCGATCGCCAAGTTTGCAGATCAAAGCTAGGCATACTCAAAGGCGGTAAGCCTGATGGAACTATGCCGACAATTCTAATTCCCGCAACTTGATCCCATCGGAAAATTGCGACTAGCAAGGTTCCCAAAATTACCACCAGCAGAGGCGCACTTTTGGAAATAGGTAATATCTTTTGTTCGTTCCAACCGTTTCGTTTCAATAATTTGACTAGCGGTTGATTGAAATAGAGCAAGATGCCAGTGCTAGTTAATCCCAAACTCAGCGTGATCCAATTCACTTCAGTGATTTTGCCAAAAATCAGAGTCAGAAGTTCAATAAATGACTCCGTAGAAGGAATCTTCAAACCCAGTAAGTGTTTGACCTGACTGAATCCAATGATGATCGCGGCTCCACTAATGAATCCTGAAACTACGGAACGGCTAAGAAAGTTAACTAAAAATCCCATCCGCAAAATCCCCATACCAATTTCAATAATTCCTACTAAAAACGCCATAGTTATGGCGAGGATTAGGTATTCTGAATTATTTTGGGGCGCAAGCTTAGCGATCGCCGCCGCTACCATTAAAGAATCAACGGCGACAGGTCCCACTGCCAACACGCGACTGGTTCCCAGTAATGGATAGATAATCGCAGGCAAAATACTGGCATAGAGTCCAATCTGCGGCGGCAGTCCCGCAAGCAGAGCATACGCCATTGCTTGCGGGATCAAAAGACTGGTGACAATAATCCCTGCGGTAATATCGCCAAATAGATGTTTAGATTGATAGTTCCTTAACCAATTGAGTGCAGGAATATATTGCTGAATCATCTATCTTTGCTTGTTGTAGGGCAGCATTGACAATAGATTTGCCATCGCGCAGGTATTAGAGATTCCTGCAAACATCAGTCCCGCACCGACAAAGCCTGTCAAAAACATGAACCAAGGAGAAACCGTTGCACTCAAAATTGTGCCGAAGAAAACAAGGGAACCAGCCGTAATTTGCACTTGACGCATAATGCTGATGGGCGCATTCTTATTTGCCTTGATCGGCATACCCTGCGATCGCCATGCCATGATCCCACCCTTGAGATGCGTCACTTCTGCATAACCCGCATCGATCAATTTCTCGGCGGCACGGGTGGAACGATTGCCAGAACGACAATAGAGAACTACTTGTTTGTCTGGATTATTGAGGATCTGTCGAGAATCAAATTTCGATAACGGAACTAAAATTGCGCCATCAATTCTCTCGCTGGCAAACTCATCAGCTTCGCGCACATCCACTAGTTCCACAGCTTGGCGTTCAATCAGTTCTTTCAGATCTTGGGCATCAATTAACTTGATTTGGGATTCGGATATAGAGGTGAAATTTTGTGAAGTTGTCATAGGTTTAAGGAAGTTGTAAATGATTGCAAAAGTATCGGGTAGAGATCCCTCCCGGCCCCCCTTAAAAAGGGGGGAGGATTTTCTTCTTCCCCCTTTTTAAGGGGGATTGAGGGGGATCATTTTATCAATTAAACCGCAAGTGCAACCTTGCCACAACGCTCATTAGCGGGTACGGCTTCGGCAATCTTTTTGGGATTAGGCAGATTGAGACTACCCATAAACTCAATAAACTGAGCGCGATCGCGCCCTACAAAACGCGGATTCCATTGTTTCTCTTCGCCAATGGTGGATACCAAATTGCCGCGATAGTCATGTCCAGGATAAACGAAGGTAGTATCGGGCAGAGTAAACAGCCTTTGGGTGACATGATCGTACAAAGTACCCGCATCGCCGCTTTGGAAGTCGGTGCGTCCGCAGCCGCGAATGAGAAGGGCATCACCCGTTAATAAATGTGTGCCATCAACCAAGAAAGACATATGGCTGTCGGTATGTCCAGATGTGGCGATCGCCTGAATTTTAATTTCCCCCACATTTAAAACTTCTTCATGTTTGACATAGCGGTTGGCACAGGCAGCATGGGCATTTTCAGGAACAATGCCTTCACAACCCGTGAGTTCGCGTAATTTGCCCGTACCTGTGATGTGGTCAGCGTGAATATGGGTTTCCAAACAAAATTTTAGGGTCAAACCCAACTCTCTCAAGAGTTTAAGATCACGCTCAACTTGTTCTAAAACTGGATCGACGAGGACTGTTTCCTTGCTAACTGGGTCAGCAATTAGGTAGGTATAGGTTCCTGTCTCTTGATCGAATAATTGGCGAAATAGCATGGCAGTAAATTTCCAAACTTTTAAAACTCTCTCAATATATTACTATATGGCGATATATAATGTCAAGGACAAAACCAACTATTGATGTAGCGATCGTCCCTGCAAGTAGTGGCAAGCCCCTTAACACCAAGAATGTTCATCTTCGGGATTATTCAACAACTCGCGAATGTTTGCCTCAATCACCCGATAGCCGACATTGCCATTTAGCCTTTGTCGTCCTTCGTTGAAGATCATTGTGGGACTAACGGAAACAGTTTTTTCGCGAATTAACTCGAAATCCCTTGATAGCAATGCATAGGCTGCGCCACTATCGATTTGAGCTTGCAGATCGGCGATCGCAATACCTAATTTCTCGGCAATCTGAAACTGGACTTGACGATCGCTAACATCGGCAGTTTCCGCAAAAAAGGCGCGGCGAACTTCCCAATTGGCTTTCTCAAATATTTTTTCAGATTTGGGAATCAGTCCTTTGATTTCTAATAGTTGAACTGCATTTAGAAATAGATGACAGGAGGTGGCTGAGGTCGGTGTATTCACGACCCAGACATCGGGATGCACGGTGATATGGGGAAACTTAGCTGCGACTGTATGCACATGATCGCTATAGCCACGCAACCCACCGCGATCGCGCCAACTTTTTTCTAATTTTTCATGGGCATTACCAAATATAGGGAAGAAATGATAGTCGATCGCCACATGATCGGGAAAGTTAGCAGCGAGTTCATCGAGACGGATTTGGGCGATATATGCCCAAATGCAAAGGACATCGGAATAGTAAGAGATGCGAATCGGTTCCATTAATTCTTTTGAGTGTAGTGTCAGAGTCTGTTTAAGATCCCCCCCAGCCCCCCTTTACAAGGGGGATTGAGGGGGATCTCTTGATTTGTTTTTTTAGATGTCAACAGTAGCGGCGATCGCGATTTCCTGTTCTTCCTCGGCAGATTCTAAAATTGGCGGTTTCTTATTGCGCCAGAGTTTGTAGTAGAGAATTGGAACTGCTGATCGCGAAAGTAATAAGGATGCAATTTCACCTGCCATCAGCGAGATCGCTAAACCTTGGAAAATCGGGTCGGCGAGAATGATTGCCGATCCAACAATGACGGCGGCGGCAGTCAGCAACATTGGACGGAAACGCACGGCTCCCGCATCGATCACCGCTTCTTCGAGGGGCATTCCTTCCTTGAGGCGCAACTCAATAAAATCAACCAGAATAATCGAGTTGCGTACTACAATTCCTGCACCCGCAATAAAGCCAATCATTGAAGTTGCCGTGAAAAAGGAACCCATCAACCAATGGGCTGGCATAATCCCCACGAGAGAGAAGGGAATGGCAACCATGATCGCGAGGGGCGTAGTGAAGGATTGGAACCAGCCGACCACGAGGGCATAAATCAGCAGCATCACCACCGCAAAGGCAATACTCAAATCCCGAAAGACTTCATAGGTAACTTGCCATTCCCCATCCCATTTCATGGAATAGGTTTCCGTATTCGGCGGTTGTTCGGTGAGAAATGTCTGCACTTTCGCGCCTGTGGGCGGTGTGATTTTGTCGATCTGCGGTTGCAGAGCCAACATCGCATAGACAGAACTCTCCACTCGACCAGATACATCGCCTAAGACATAGACTACGGGCTGAAGATTTTTGTGATAGATACTCGTATCAACGGTGGCGGTTTCGGTTTTGACAAGGGAACTGAGGGGAACGAGATTACCATTTGCACCCTTGACATTGAGAGCCTTGAGATCCTCTAGGCTGTTGCGACTGGACTGACTGAAGCGAAGATTAATCGCCACATCCTCGCGGGAATTTTCATCATGGAGTAAGCCCACATTCTGACCCGAAATTGCCATTTGTAAAACTTGGGAAATTTGGGCGGGACTGATGCCATTGAGAGTTGCTTTTTCGCGATCGATTACCAAATGATAATCAGTTTGGGGTGATTCCACATACCAATCCACATCCACCACACCATCAGTGGATTTATACAATTGATAGATTTCTTTGGCAACATCAATCTGTCCTTGGTAATTAGGTCCATAGACTTCCGTCACTAAGGTTTGCAGTACAGGCGGCCCTGGGGGGATTTCGGCAACTTGAATCCGCGCACTATAGTGATCGCCGATTTCCTTGAGATAAGGACGCATCGCTTTGGCGATGTCATGGCTCTGCCGTTTGCGCTCTTCCCTTGGTAAAAAGTTGACCTGAATATCAGCAACATTGGAACCCGATCGCAAAAAGTAATGGCGCACTAATCCGTTGAAATTGTAAGGAGAAGAAGTGCCGATATAGCTTTGATAATGGGTAACTTCAGGTACAGAGGCTAGATACTGTCCCAGTTCTCTAGTTGCTCTCGCTGTCTGCTCTAGGGTCGTGCCTTCGGGCATATTCACTACTACTTGCAACTCGCTCTTATTATCAAAGGGAAGCATCTTCAGAATTACTAATTTGAATCCTGCCATTCCCACGACAATCACTACTAAAGCCAATGTTGTCGCAACTAAGAAGGTTGTTCCCCTTTTGGGATAATGCACCAGAGGATACATAAAGCGGCGATAGAGCTTGCTAAGGACATCTTCTTCACCTGCTTGATGTCCGCCATGATGACCGCCTGCAAAAACTTTCAGGGTTGTCCAAGGCACGACAATGAAGGCAACTAAAGCCGAGAAAATCATCGCGGCGGAAGCACCCAAGGGAATCGGACGCATATAGGGTCCCATCAATCCGCCCACAAATGCCATCGGTAAGATCGCGGCTATGACCGCCACCGTTGCCAAAATTGTGGGGTTCCCCACTTCATCGACTGCCTCCAGCACAATCTGTCTCAAGGTATTGTGACGATTGGGAGAATATTTGAGACGAGTTACATTTTCGGGAAGATCCAAATGACGACCGACATTTTCTACAACCACGATCGCATCATCAACGAGAATGCCAATGGAGAAGATCAAGGCAAAGAAGGTAACGCGATTGAGAGAGAATCCGTAAAAGACAAAGCTGGCAAGGGTTAGCGCTAAGGTCACAGGAATCGACACTGCCACCACGGTCGCCTCTCTGCGCCCCATGGCAAACCACATCAGCACCGTCACCGAACCCACAGCAATCAGCATATGAAAGAGCAATTCGTTGGAGCGTTCGGCGGCGGTTTCGCCATAGTCACGGGTAACGGTCAGATCGATATTCTTGGGAATGTAGTTATGCTTAATCTCTTCTAATTTATGTAAGACGTGATGGGAAACTTGAATTGCATTCGCACCGCCACGTTTAGCGATCGCGATCGTGACAGCTTCAGTTTCACCTTGATGCTTAGTTGGTGCTTCTTTTTGATCGTGATGAGCAACATCGCCATAGCCAAACAAGACATAACTAGCAGGCTCTTCTGCACCATCGGTGACGACTGCCACATCCCGCAAATATACGGGCTGATTATTCGCCACTGCCACCACTAAACCTTTGGCATCTTCAGGCGATCGGATAAAACTTTGAGTTCGCACCAAAAAGGATTGGTTATTTTGGCTTAAAGCTCCACCCGCTAGTTCTGAGTTTTGGGACTGAAATGCTTGGGAAATTTCTAGAGGGGTGAGTCCATAAGCCTTTAAGCGCGTGGGATCTAGCTCTACCCGCAGTTGGCGCTTCTGTCCGCCAATGATCGTTGTTTCTGAAACATCAGGAACTTGCTTGATCTGCTCGTCCAATTGCGCCGCAATCTGTCGTAATTCCGTGCCTGAAACCCCATCTCCTGAAAGGGTCAGCGCCAGAATTGGCACATCATTAATCGCGCGTGACTTAATGAGTGGTTGGGAAACTCCCGCAGGAATTTTGTCAAAATTGGCATAGAGCTTGTTGTAAAGCTGAACAATGGCATCTTCTGTATTCTGCCCGACTACAAATCTGACGATCACTAAAGACGATCCGGGGCGTGAAGTGGAGTAAACATATTCCACTCCTGGCAATTCTTTAATCAACTTCTCCATCGGCACTGTGACGCGCTGTTCCACATCCTTAGCCGAAGCGCCTGGCATCTGCACAAATACATCGGCGATCGGCACAGTAATTTGTGGTTCTTCTTCCCTTGGTAACATCAGAGTTGCGCCAATTCCCAACAGAATCGCCACAATGATAATCAAGGGAGTTAGTTTAGAATCAATAAATTGCTTCGCTAATTGACCGACAAAACCTAACTTGTGCCGCGGTGGCGGCGACTGCGAGCCATTAAGACCATTTGGTGAATCTTGCATAATTTCCTCCTTTTACCGCAATGCAACGGGTTGACCGTCGCTGAGTTGACCGATGTTGCTGGTAATGATGCGATCGCCTGTTTTCAATCCCGATACAATCTCGATTTGTTCATTTTGAGTTTTGCCTGTTTTCACCCAACGCAGGACCGCGATCGCCTTCTCATCCACACTTTCCACCACATAGACTCCTTGCAACTGTCCGCGTTGGATCAGGGCCGTATTGGGAACAAATAGAGTCTCTTTATTTGCACCGATGGGTAAAGCAATCCTGCCAAACATTCCCGAAATTAATTTATTGGAATTATTCAATGGAATTTTGACCATAAAGCTGCGCGATTGAGCATTGGCTGCGGGGACAATTTGTTGAATTGTGCCATTGATGGTTTGGTTAACCGCATCAAACTGGACTTTAACCGCTTGCCCAACCCGCACTAAGCGCAGATTCTCTTCAGGCACAGAAATTTCTAGCTCCAGTTTATTGGGATTTTCCACTTTCAATAATGGAGTTCCAGGGGCTGCCATTTCGCCTTCGTAAGCCATCTTCTGCACGACCACACCATCAAAGGGGGCGAAGATTGTACCGTAACTGGCACTGATATCTGATGAAACAACACTCAGTTCGGCGCGACTTACTGCCGCTTGGGTTTGCTCGATCGCCGCCTGTGACTGCCGAATCCCTGCTTCTGACTGGGCGACCCTTGCCCTTGCCTGTTCGAGCGCCGTATTCGCATCATCTAATGCTGATTGCGAAACCGCACCTTCGGCTTGCAGTCGAGATGTTCGCGATTGCGTGACCTGTGCCAAGCGCAAAGCCGATTGTGCCTCTAATTTCTGCGATTCCAATTGATTGAGACTCGCTTGAGAACGAAATACTTCCGCTTGGGCTTGGGCGACACCTAATTCAGCCTGTCCCGTTTGAGCATTGAGATCCATCACATCAATACTAGCGAGGACATCACCTTTACGGAAGCGATCGCCTGATTCCAATGACAAAGCCGTAATCCGACCCATTACCCTTGTGGAGAGCGTAGCCTGTTCCACAGGACGAATGGAGCCAGATAATTCTAAGGTATTCGTCACCGATTGCGATTTTAAGGTAACTGTAGAAACTGCGATCGCTTGAGTGGCGGCTGTTTCTGGCGAATTAGGCGATCGGTTCATTTGCAAAACTGTCCAAGTTCCACCTGTCAGCAGCAACACCCCACCAATTAAGATTCCCCATCCTTTGGGTGATAGCTTAGGCAAGGTTTTGGATGATGGCAATTTTTGGGGCGGCTCATTAGTTCCTTCAATTAATTGATCGCCCGTTTGCTGGAGAGATTCATGGATCGGTTGGTCTGATGTGCTGTGAGTCATAGGATTAAGCCTTCCTGCGTGAATATTAAGGATTAAGGTTGATTGCCACGATGCACAGGATAGCCAGCGCCTTGCCAAGCCAGTAAGCCACCCTGCAAACTATGCACCTTACTATAGCCCTCAGAGACTAACCATTGTGCTGCCATATCGCTACGATGTCCCGACAGGCAAGTAATCGCGATCGCTTGATCTTTGGGAATTTCTTTGAGAATGCGATCTCGGCTCATTCTTTTTGCCCCTGCGATATGTCCCATGAAATACTCAAACCAGCCGCGTACATCGATTACAAGTAATTGCTCTTGGCGCGACTGCAATTGCGAAGGAGTTAGAGGCGAAGATTTTAGGACTGGCTTTTTAGCTGATTTCTGTTTGTTTTGTTTACTATTCATTGTTTTAGAAATTTGTGTTTTATAGATTTGGAAGATCCCCCCCAGCCCCCCTTGTAAAGGGGGGAGAATTTTCTGCTTCCCCCTTTACAAGGGAGATTGAGGGGGATCTCTTTAAACCCTGCTCATCACGGAAAATGACTTGATAAATGGCGAAGCCATGCGCGGATCTTTAATCATCGCTGTGTAGTCACCGACACGGAATTGCAGCTTGCGGCTCATATATGCCATGCTCAAGCCCATCATGTCTAAACCCTTATTTGTCCACTTTTGCCAATGGGAGAGGTCGGCTCGCAAGTCCCAATTGAGAACCTGACCAGCATATGCCCCTGCGGAAATTACTTTCCCCTCTTCCACCACAATTACCCCTTTAGGCTGCTCATCACTTTCAAATCCATAACCAATCGTGGAATTGAAGTGAATCTTCGCCAAAGAATCAACAATTTGTGGATCTGCATTCCACAGATTACCAAAGGATTCCATCCATTCATGGGAAAATAAATCTGCCATTGTTTTCTCCTAAGTTTCCTAAGTTATTTTAGATTTGGATAAGACCCTCACCCCTAGCCCCTCTCCCATTGAGGGAGAGGGGAACAAGACTCTTCTCTTACTCCCCCTCTCTCATTGAGGGAGAGGGGGCTGGGGGGTGAGGGCTAATAATTCGCCACAGTCTGCCATTCTGCAACTAATGCAGGGGGAACCGCCAGACTAATCGCTTCACCTTTGAGCATGGGCAGAGAAATCTTTAAAGGAATCTCCGCTTGCAACTCCGCTAACAAAGGTTGCAGATTGTACTGTCCGACATTCCCCTGCGCTCCCTCTTTGAAAATATTGCTAGAGGTATCAGCCGCCATGAGGGTTTTACCCAAAGAGTTAGTTAAAGTCAAAGGCTGAGCATGATTGATCGCCACCAAATTGGGGAACCCCACCAAGCGTAACTCAAAGCTACTATTGCCATCGGGACGCGATCGCTTGAAAGCGATTGTTTGCCAAGTATTGCCATGCTGATCTTTGAGGGATTGGCGCGATTGATAGACCATTTGATTTGGTGCTTCTTCGAGTTGGCGAATTGCCGCCGATGCACTCGGCGTATCAAGTACACCGAATCCGATTAGGGTAAAAATGGCGATCGCGCCGATCAGCAATAACCAAGAAAAAAATTGACGAATTTGGCAACTCATAGCATTTATGTCTTCTGTTTTTGTTATCTTTGAAATCAAAGATTTGAACTGTTATGGAACCATTACTGAGCCACGATGGGAACTGCATAGCATCAGCAATTCCGTATCAATCACTCGGTAATAGCGCCATACACTCTCGCGCCGACAAGCCACCACTCCCGCATCCTTCATCAATCGCAAATGCTTTGATACATTGCCTTGATGGAGTCCCGTGCGATCGCAAATATCCTGCACACTCCGCTCTTGATTGCAAATTGCCATCAGGATTTGCAAACGGGTTGGGTCTGACAAAGCGCGGAAACGATTTGCCAGAATTTCTATTTCGCTGGAATTGAGAGTGATGTCCATACCTGCTCCTGCCATTCAAAATGCGGCTGCCTACTCATGCTTTAACTGGAACTGCTTCAGGTTCGGGAACAGGAATAATTGGCTCCACCAAGGGCAACCCGATCGCCTTAAACCCAAGCTTCTCCCACCAAGGAATCGTCCAACCAAGGCGCATTTTCGTGAGAAAGTACTTCTCGAAACTTGCTTTAATCAAAGGAACCAAAAAGCCATGATAAATGACAGCGCGTTTGCGTTCGCCAGAAGCATCAGGCAGAAGCGGATCGGCTAAAAATAGCGCCCCCGTATTGCCAAAATCGGCAAAACAAATTGCTTGCAAGGTTGGTTTGAATTGATTACCAGAAGTGACTCCCAACTCTAGAGCAATATTTTGGGCGATCGCTAAAGCCATTTCCTCTGACATCAATCCCACCTTGGGCGCACCTGTGGGAATTGGTGTTTGTTCCACGGCCTTTAATTGCGTGACCACACCGACAGAATAAATCGAGCTAAATTCGGGATGGCGATAGGTCGGCAACACAGGCACAAAGCCCTTAGCATCGGTTAAGCCTTCGGCTTCACGGAGAAACTTAGGACCTCGGAAAGGCGGTAAAACCATCGTGAAACTAGAAGGAATCACTCGCCCATCGACTAAATGCACCTCATTAGGCTCAAAATGGGAAATAGCAGTATTTTCCATCAGTTCGATTTCCCGATCCGCCATGAACTTCCGCATCAGCCAGCGCGAACTTGCCATACCGCCAATCCCTAAATGCCCTGCATAGGGTTCTGAGGTAATGAAGGTCATCGGAACCTGCGATCGCAGTCCTCTCTTTTTCAATTCATCATGAATTAATAAAGCGAACTCATAGGCAGGACCAAAACAACTTGCCCCAGGCGATGCACCGACCACGATTGGACCTGGATTTGCTAAGAACTTCTCCCACGCTTCACCCGCTAAGGTTGCATGGTGAGGATTACAAATCGATTGGGTGTAGCCATTATCTGGACCTAATCCCTTGAGATTGTCCATCGCTAGTTCGGGTCCCGTGGCAATCACTGCATAGTCATAGTCCAAGGTTCGATCATCGCCCATTTTGATCTGCTTCAATTTGGGATCGATCGCCGTGACTGCTGCATGAATGAACTCAATGTCATGCTTAGTAACGGTTTTAGCTAAATCTAATTGAATGCTATCAAGGGTTTTTAATCCTAGCGCCACCCAAGGCAGGGAAGGCACAAAGGTAAACTTGGGCTGATTAGAAATCAGCGTGATCTTATGTTCGCGGGGCAGAACGTGCCTCAATTCATAGGCGGCGGGTAATCCGCCTAATCCCGCACCAATCACAACAACACGAGCCATAGTCTCGACTCCTAAAAAAGTAATTTTTTAATAAAAATATTTAATAAATGCTCCTAGTTTGAGAATGGCGTGAAGCACCATCCTTAAACTTTCACTCTCTTACACCAAGTTTTTGCAGTATCACAATCAACGGACACCAGTTGGTAAAGGCAGATTGCAGCAAGTTCAGTCCGACAAATGCAGTCAAAAATAACCAGTTGGCATTGATGAGTAGCGAGAGAGACAAACTGAGCAAAACCATAGTGCCTGCGACTAAGCGCAACCATTGCGATTGATTCCAAGACTGACCGCTACCCATTGTTTTTTGCATTATGTTATTTCAACCAATAATCTAAACCAATGAAATGATTATATCACTATACAGTAGTTTAGTTTATAAATAAAATATTTTGAAACATATTTGTTGCTCACAGCGCTTTGCACCTTGGCAAAAAAATTCTTGTGCTGTACTTTCCTCCTTGCCACTGGAGAAATAGATCTACAAAACCAAAAACAAGCGTTGCGGTGCTTCGCGCCGCAACGCTTGTTTTCAATGGGAAAGGGTTGTGACTGGGGCAATTATTCAATTGCTTTCGCAGCCACACTTACCATCATGTTCAGCTTCTGCCCCATGCTCCTCTCCATGTTCTGCGGCATGGTCGCGATCGCGTTCTTCTTGAGTTTTCACAATTAATGAACCTGCAAGATAGGCATTTACGGCAGCATCGGGATCGGTTTCAGGAGTGACAATGGGCTTGATGCCTTTGGATTCGATGCGGCGCGACAAGCCATTGCCCATGCCGCCACTGATCAAAACCTGCACTTCATCCAAGGGATGTGATTCTTTGGGAGAACTTTCATGGAAGCTTTGGGCTTTGGTAAGTTGCAACAGTTGCTTGTTTTGAATGGTCATACTATCCACATCATAGATCCAGAATTTCTGGCAATGTCCGAGATGTCCTGTTACGTTGGTTTGATTTTGGCTAGATACGGCAATTTTCATGGAATGGCTCCTATTTTTTATTTTTTAGTTGATGTTGTGTGAAAGTTTCTAAGACCCTCACCCTTCATGGGAGAGGGGGCTGGGGGGTGAGGGTAATCTTCGTTCTAATTAACATCAGTTGTTTAAGCAGAAATATCAGGAGATGTGAGCGCCAATGGTATGGGAAAGTTATGTCCATTTGGCGATCGCATGACTTCAATTCCGAGGTCTGCGCGATTAAGCAGATCGGCATCAGTGCGAATAGGATGACCAGAATCATCTAAAATCGATTGCTGGAAGTTGAAACCATTGAGATTAAAGCTGATCGCGCCAATACCTAAAGCGGCAAACCAAATCCCGATCGTTGGCAAGGCGGCTAAGAGAAAGTGGGTAGTCCGACTATTCCGCAAAGACAATGTTGGGATTAGCAATCTACCGAGATAACCACTGTGACTGGCAAGCAGATTATAGGTAGTTTCCTCTTGACCAAATTTATAGCCGAGGTTCGCAGATTCAATTTCTGTAGTTTCGCGAATTAAACTTGAAGTAACCAGAGAGCCGTGGAGCGAACTCAAAAGCGCACCACCCAAAATTCCCGCCACTCCGATCATGTGGAACGGATGCATCAAGATATTATGCTTGGCTTGGAGCGAGAGCATAAAGTAGAAAGTACCCGAAATCCCCAAAGGCATTCCCTCTGAGAAACTTCCCTGTCCGATTGGGTAGATAAACAGTACAGCAGTGGCTGCGGCTACGGGAGCAGAAAAGGCTACGGCGATCCAAGGACGCATTCCTAAGCGGTAGCTCAATTCCCATTGCCGACCCAGATAAGCCCAGATGCCAATCAGAAAATGAAACACGATTAATTGATAAGGTCCGCCATTATAGAGCCATTCATCAATGGAGTCGGCTGTCCAGATGGGATAAAAGTGCAACCCGATCGCCGCCGAAGTTGGTACAACGGCAGCCGTGATCAAGTTGTTGTGCGCCATCAGCGAGCCTGCGATAGGAGAGCGAATTCCCTCCATACCAACGGATGGAGCATTGACGATCGCTAATACAAACACGATCGCGGCTACGAGCAATGTGGGAATTGCGAGAATACCGAACCAACCTATATAGATGCGGTTGTTGGTGCTGGCAATCCATTCAGTGAAGAGTTGCCAAGAACTGATCTGAGCATACTTCGGCTGTTTTGAGAAAATATAAGTTGCCATAATAATTACTCTTTTTTAATTACTCTTTGTCAATACAATTCAATAGTGCATAGAATGTAACTGAACTGAGAAGTTTAAACAGACTGCGATCGCCTTGCTACAGGATTAGTTCTGGCTATACCCACCAAGGCTTTTGACCAGTGCGGGGATCGGTTTCTGTCCAAGGCGCAATCAAGATCTTGTTGTCAGCTACAGCCACCTTGACAATCTTGAGCGGTAAAGGGGCGGGACCTCTGACAACACTGCCATCAGGGGCATAGAGAGAGCCGTGACAAGGACATTGGAACTGTTGATCGTTGGGATTCCAAGGAAAGGTGCAGCCAAGATGCGTACAATTATCGACAATGCCAATATTGTCCAGAGTGCGATCGGCGGTGACAATTAAATATGTCGGTTCACCTGCCAAGCCTGCCACTAGAGCGCGTGTTTCGGCTGGCTCAGCCAAGATTTGCGAAGCAGGAATTACATTGCCCACAATATCCTTAGCAAGAATGGCTCCGCCTTCACCAACGGCTTCCGATGGGGGAACGAAAAAATTACCAAAGGGATAGAGTGCCGATCCTGCGGTCACAGCGATCGCTGAACCCGTAATAAAGTTGAGCAATTGCCGCCGCGACAGGGAAGGACTTTCAAGAGGAAGACTACTTTCCATGAGAAGACCCTGTAGTTTGATTGGTGCGAATTCCTAGCAATTGATACAGCCCACAAAAGCCCACTAGAGCAGTTACCAGCATTACGCCACCCATCGCAACTAGACCAATCCCTAATCCAGTGCCGCCATAGAGGAAAAAGCCTAAATAGAACAGTACCGCAGCCATTAATAGACGAATCAGGCGATCGGCAGTGCCAACATTTGTATTCATAGAATTAATTTCCAATGTTAAATAGATGGCAAAAACTTACAGCAATATTGGAAGATTTAGTACTTGAAGTATTGCAATGTTTTTGCGATCTCCTATAATATAACTTATTAGTAATATAATTAAACAAGACTAATCTTAAAACTATATTAAGGTTATGATTTACGAAAGATAAACCCTATACTAGGTATAGGGTTTATCTTTTCATCAACCTATGATCACTTACCTGTTCCATCGTGAAGAATTATATGATTTCAGGACAATTCTTATAGCTTATACAGGATGTTATACGTCAGGAAATCATGCTCATTCTTATTCCCATCTACTCTTCCATACATTATATCCAAGTATAATATTTTAGCAATTCTTTCGCCTTGTTCTGCAAATGGAAAGTAGAAAAGATATTCACTCACTTATTCACTTATTTTATATGCGATCGCATTGGAGATAATCGTTATGAATTCAGAAACCTTGTCGGCTATTAAGCCCTATCTCAGCTTTTCCCATCCCGTGATGATGTGGATATTACTGGGAACTGCTATCTATGCGATGTACTTGGGTGTGCAGTCTCGCCGCACCAGACTAGCTGAAGGCGATGTTAAGAAAGAAATGATCAAAGGTAAATTCGCGATTCGTCATCACCAAATTGGTTCTATCGTTCTCGCGATTATGGTATTAGGCGCGATTGGCGGCATTGTGGCGACATATATAAGTAGTGGCAAGATTTTCATTAACGCCCATTTATTTGCTGGTTTAGGTATGGTCGGCGCGATCGCCGTTTCCGCATCCCTAGTTCCCTTTATGCAGAAGCATGACTGGGTTCGCAGCGTTCATGTTGGGATCAATATGGTAGTCATGGGTCTATTTGGTTGGCAAGCTCTAACTGGTATCCAAATTGTGCAGAAAATTTTGGCTTCCATGAATGCACCTGCTGCTGGTTAATTGATATCAAAAATTACTTATGCAAACTAATATAAATAAGAAATCAATGTTTATCCCGCGTGGCTTTAACGAACGTTCAGTCTTGACCAAGCTGGGCAGGATGGTCTATTACACCGCTCAAAGTGAACCTTGGAACGAACATACTCCAGCCTCAGCCTTAGTCTTTCTGCATGGCTTTGGCGGAGGTTCCTCCGCTTACGAATGGTCAAAAGTATATCCAGCCTTTGCCGCAGATTATCAAGTTTTAGCACCCGACTTAATTGGCTGGGGACGCTCAGATCATCCTGTCCGTAGCTACAAAGTCGAAGATTACATCGACACGATCATCGAATTTATGGAGCAGACCTGTTCCGTTCCCACAACGGTAATTGCTTCGTCATTAACAGCCGCATTCACGATTCGGGCAGCGATCGATCACCCAGAGCTATTCAAGTCATTAATTGTGACAACAGCCTCTGGTTTAAGTGAGTTTGGGCAAGACTATCGCCGTAGCGGTTTCGCACAGTTTGCTCAGGCTGTAAATACTCCTATTCTCAATCAACTGCTTTACGGTACGGGTGTGGCAAACAGCTTTGGCATTCGTAGTTTTTTAGAGCAACGCCAGTTTGCCAATGCCGCGCTAATTTCCCCTGAAATTGTCGAAGCATATCTGGAATCGGCTCAACGGGAGAATGCGGAGTACGCAGCGCTATCCTTCGTTCGCGGTGATTTATGCTTTGATTTATCTCAGTACATCACAAAATTGACGATTCCCACCGCCATGATTTGGGGTAGAGGTTCTCAATTCACCAACCCTAATGTCGGTCGCGATCTTGCGGCGATGAACCCTGAAGTTATTCGGCGTTTTTACTATCTCGATGATGTGGGATTTACACCCCAGCTAGAGCAGCCTGCGGTAATGACTGGACTAATTCGCCAGATTTTGCCATTGCTTGAATAGATTTTAAGTAGATTTTTATAAAGAGATTTAGGAGTAGACCATGCAAAAATCATTTCAGTTCGTTCTCAATCTTTTTCTAGTAGTTGGGATGAGTTTATTTGTGATCGCTTGGCATCCTGCGATCGTCCTAGCTGCTCCAATTATTCCCCATCCTGAAGAATTGGTTCACGCCGTTCAGGAAATTGAATCTCTGGATGCGATGCGAACTGGCTTGGCTTCAAGTTTAGAGGGAAGTACCGAAGAGCTAACACAACAAACGATGAAAGAGGTCTGTCGTCCTGTGGGAATGCAAGCGATGCAACTCAGCAAAGAAAATGGCTGGCAGGTCAAGCAAATCGCGACTAAGTATCGCAATCCTGCCCATGCCCCCGAAAGTCTCCATGACAAGATGGCATTGGCAAAATTTGAACAGGATCGTGATCTAGTCGGACTTTGGGATCGCGAAACCATTAATCAGCAAACAGGAACGCGCTACTATCGCCGCATTGATGTGGAAGCAAGTTGTTTGGTCTGTCATGGGGCAAAGGAGCGCCGTCCTCAGTTTGTGCAGAAAGGCTATCCTCAAGATTTAGCCTATAACTTCAAAGTCGGCGACTTGCGCGGTATGTATGCCTTGTTCATTCCCGATGAAATGAAACAAGCAATTCAAGATTCTGTTACTCCTTAATTATTATTCATAGATACGCTGATCTACTACAAGAAGAAATTTTATGAAATCAATCTCTACTTTACTACTCGGATTCGTTTTGTCATTTTGTCTCTTACTGGGCATTCAACCAAACGCGATCGCATTAGAACCAATATCTAAACCCGATCTGCTGTCGAGTATCGAAGGATATCCTCGATTAGAAATGGCTTTGGATAAATATCTCATGGCAATTCCATCGGGATACTACACGATCGCCAATGTCGCAGAATTAAAAAGTCTAGTCGCAGATCGTCAAGCTCTAGTAGTTGATGTCCGTGAACCATCGGAATATCAATCGGGGCATATCCCGAATGCCATTAATATTCCCCTACGGACGATATCACGCAATTTAAGCCAAATTCCTAGCGATCGCCCCGTAATTTTATATTGTTCTACTGGCTATCGCTCTTCAATGGGGGTGATGACCTTACATTTGCTCAACTATGACAATGTGAAGGGCTTTCCGCCTAGTCTTGCTGGTTGGAAACAAGCGGGTGAAGCGATCGCCAAATCTTAGTCTGTATTAACTCCCATCATTCCACATGGCAGTACTCAGATAACGTTCGCCGACTAAGAGATAGGCGGTGGTGGCGGGACCAGTCAGGAGCGAAACCACTAACACCACACCGACCGATTGCATACTGGCGATGATTGTGAGCGTAATTCCTGCCATCAGTCCAAAGTGAATGAAATGAACAGGTAAGCCCATTGCTTTTGATGCTAGAGGATCAAAGCAATAGAAAATTAGTTCGCGATAGAAGATCACCACACAGGATAGAACCGCGATCACAATAATCAACGTTCGCCATAGGTCAGTACTCGTCACCCCCAAAATATCGCCAAATAGAAAACTATGCAGATCTAATTTGCTCTTGAGTGTTGTAATCAACATCACACCCAAAGCTAAAAATCCTGAAAATACCAAAGCCATAGCTGTATCAACTTTAATTTTGGAATGGGTCTGAATCCAAGCCACGACAAAGGTACTAATCGTGCCTGCGATGAATGCGCCCAGAAAAATATCCATACCAATATAAAAAGCGATCGCCAATCCTGGTAAGACCGCATGGGCGACCACATCGCCTAAAAGTCCCATGTGCTGCACGATTAGATAACTGCCAACTACTGCCGACAAAATCCCAATCAAAACGCCAATGGCGATCGCATTTCGCATAAACTCGAAGCCCAAAGGCTCAATTAACCAATTCAACATAATTTCTATTCCTAAAGTATGAACTTAAATGGCGCGAAGCGCCGTTTAAGTTAGGTAAGTTCTTTTTGCATCAAAATCACACTATCGTCATAGGCGCGTTTAATATTCTGGGTGGTAATCACCGCATCGCGATCGCCATCGGCAATTAGTTCCTTATTGATCAGCAATAGGCGATCGTAATTATCCAAATTGGAACCAAGATCGTGGGTAATTACTAACAGAATTTTGTTTTGAGATTTTAATTCGGCAAATACATCAAAAATTACATCTTCAGTTTTCTTATCGACACCGACAAACGGCTCATCAAAAAATAGCAATTCGGCTTCTTGGGCGATCGCCCTCGCCAGAAATACCCTTTGCTGTTGCCCGCCTGATAACTCACCAATTTGGCGATCGCGTAATTCCCATATCCCGACACGCTGGAGCGCCGAATTGACAATGCTTTCACAGTGACAGCCTGACTTTCTGAGCCAGCCTAACCAATTACGATGGCGGGTACGCGCCATCATCACTGCGCCCCAAACCGTCACAGGAAAATCCCAATCAACCTGCGATCGCTGCGGCACATAGGCAACCATGTGAAGCTGTCGGTGCAACGCCCGCGATCGATAGCGCACATGACCACTAGAAGCAGGAACTAATCCTAAAATGGCTTTAAAAAACGTACTTTTGCCAGCCCCATTAGGACCAATCACCGCCACCATCTGCCCAGAAGCGATCTCAAAGCTGACATCCTCCACTGCACTGACATCGTGATAACTAACTGCTAAATGCTCAACTTCTAGCATATTTTTACTTAAAGGTATTATGATAATGATTATCATTCTTTGTAGTAAAAAAACAAAATGGCTCTAAACTTATTTACAAAATCATCGTCAGGGTTAAGGGCAGATAACGCCTTCAAATTTTCATCAATAGCGCTCGTAATGGCGATCGCTAGTAGTATCACTGCTTGTACCGTCTCCACCCCAACTGCAACGACTACCACAGCTACTACGACATCAGCCACAACTCCTGTAAAAACTGAAAGCTTACCGCTAGTCGTAGCGACAAACTCGGTAGCCTGTGCTTTGACCAAACAAATTGCAGGCGATACGATTGACTTGAAATGCCTGATCGAAGCGGGTACTGATCCTCATCTTTATCAACCTAAACCCGATGATCGTAAAGCGATCGACTCTGCAAAACTAGTTCTCTATGGTGGTTATGACTTTGAGCCAAGTCTGATCAAATTAATTCAAGCTAGTTCTAATACAGCACCTAAAATTGCAGTTAACGAGTTTGCTGTACCGAGTCCCTTGCTGTCTGAAGATGGGCATAGTCATGATCATGATAAGGAAGAAAAAAAAGAGACTAAATCTAGTCAAAAAGATGCCAAAGAAGCCGATCCCCATGTCTGGAACAATGCTCAGAATGGGATCAAAATCACCCAGTCAATCAGTAAAAGCTTGAGTTCACTTCGTCCCGATCAAGCGGAAACCTATGCCAAAAACACTGCCAAAATTGTCAGCGAACTTGAGCAAATTGATGTTTGGATCAAGGCTCAAATCGCCACAATTCCTGAAGCTTCTCGTAAGCTAGTTACAACTCACGATGCTCTTGGCTACTATGCTCAAGCCTATGGCATTCCCGTTGAAGGTGCTTTGAATGGAATTAGCACTGAGGAACAACCAACGCCAACCAGAGTTAAGGAACTCGTTGAGGTGATTAAAACCAGTAAAGTTCCCACCATTTTTGCAGAAGTATCGATCAATCCAAAATTGATTACCACCGTTGCTAAGGAAGCGAATGTCAAAGTTGCTGAACGCGAACTCTATGCTGATGGTTTGGGAGCAAAAGGTAGTGAAGCTGAAACCTATACAGGGATGTTGATTGCTAATACTCGCACAATTGTCGAAGGATTGGGCGGTAAGTATACTGCATTTCAATTGAAGACACCTTAACACCATGATCGATCTTTTCCCACGAAAACCTGCTGTATCCACAGAACAATTGCAGCAGGTCAAGGATTGGCAGGTGATCGATGAGAAATCTGCGGCTTAAATAACAAATTAATTTGTAGTATTACTTACTTAACAATAATTCCTAAGTACAGGACAAAAATTTAATGGAGTTAAAGAATGCTTCAGAATTAGCGTGAAGATCGAAGATGATATGCCGAAGGAAATCAAAACCAAGGCGAAAAATACTTTTAGGTAGCCGACCATGCTTTTTGGGCTTGAGGGGATTAAGTTGAGCAAGCCAAAGCCCAGAAGAAAAAGCCCAACATAAAGCGAGAGTAAGCAACGCAATGAGCTTAGAGAGGCGCTCGGAGTCTTGAAGATGAGTAGACTCCAAACAAAAGCCACGGGTTTTAAAAC
>MNZA01000228.1 GCA_001873375.1 Oscillatoriales cyanobacterium CG2_30_44_21 | reverse complement strand
CGCCGCCACTCCTTGCTTAGTTAATGGATGGCGATGGGATGGCTCAAGTTTAAGTCAGGCGGATTGGTCGCTAGATCTGCGATCGCTTTTTGATAGATCGGGTGCATCCAGTCAGCCGCGATCTCCGCTAGGGGTAATAGCACAAAGGCGCGATCGCCCATCCTTGGGTGCGGCAACTCTAAGTCAGGCGAATTAATTACGCGATCGCCATAGAGCAGCAGATCTAAATCAAGGGTTCTCGCCCCCCACCGCTCGCGGCGTTCGCGCCCAAAAAACTGTTCGATATCAAAGAGCGCTTGCAATAGCGCCAAAGGTTGCAGAGAAGTTTTTAAAATTGCACAGCCATTAATATAGTTAGGCTGCGGATCGGCATCTGGTAATGTGATCGCTTTAGTTAGATACCAGCGCGAAACCTTAATCACTTCAATTTCAGGATGGGCAGTGAGTTGGGCGATCGCCGCCTCTACGATTTGTTTGGAGTCACCAATTTCGCTGCTCAGGTTACTACCAAGGGCGATCGCGCAAAGCTCTGTCATGAAGTTACTGATAATAATTGCGTGTAGTCCCATAAAATTGTCAAAAGTTTGGCATAGCCAAACTTTTGACAATTTTATACTGGTTTTTGATTACACCGCTCAAAATAGGAGAGGATCTAAAAGCATTGCTTCGCAATGCTTTTAGATCTAGTTGTCCCTAAGCTAGTCCCACTTGCTCGAGCCAATGTTTGAGGATGGCTAAACTCCATCGTTGATACCAACTGTCAAGAGCTACTTCCTTGGGAGCGTCTAGGTCTGCAAAATAATCACCAAAGTCAGTTTCCATCCAAGAGGCAAAGGGAAAGGAAAATCCTCGCTTGGGTCGATTAACTATCCATTCAGGTATTTCGGGAATTGCTTGGGTCAAGAGTTGTTTTGACTTAGCTAAACGGATGTGACTGGGAATAGAGGCAACTGACTCTAGCAAGGTGCGATCAACAAATGGCACACGCAACTCTAAGCCCCACCGCATACTCATCACATCACTATCTTTGAGGAGTTGGTTTCGCATATAAGAGCTTAACTCTAAGAAACTAACTTGATCGGCTGGGGTAATTTGATGCTCTTTAGAACCAAATTGCTTGGGAGTGTAATCGCTTTTGGTCAGGGATTGAATAATGGCGATCGCCTCATAATGAGAAAAAATGCCGCGAAAGCTTTGATAAGCCGCAGAAAAAGTTGGGGGATTACGCAAAAAATCACTAAGGCGTTTTAGCTTTGAGGACTTACCCCAATGTTGCAAGCCATAGGCTAGGGCTTTTCTAGCATATGGAACTTGATCCAATCTTCTGCCCCATTTCACCATCATGGGGATTGATTGAAATGATTTGTAGCCACCAAAAATTTCGTCACCACCAAGCCCCGATAAAACCACCTTCATGCCATTTGCATGGGCAACTTGCGAGACACAAAATGTATTGAATCCATCAATAGTTGGCTGATCTATGGAGGCTAAGAATTTAGGTAAAATTGATTTTGCAAAAGCAGCATCCACCTGAAATTCTGTATGGTTAGCACCAAAATGATTAGCAACTTTTCCAGCTAGTTCTCCTTCATTCCATTCTGTTTCGGCAAAGGCGATCGAGTAAGTAGATAGTTGAGTGGATTTGATCTCTGTCGCTAAGGCAAGAATTGCTGTGGAATCAATTCCGCCACTTAAAAAAATTCCGACAGGAACATCACTAATAAAGTGATACTTGATTGATTCTTGCAGTGCTTGGCGTACTTTATCTTGAGCATCAGCAATTGATATTTTCTGAGGAGTAAAGTCTACTTGCCAATATTGATGTTGAGTCAAGTTGCCATTTTGCCAATGTAGCCAGTTACCTGCCTCTAAGCATCTAATATCGGCAATCAATGTATGTGGTTCTGGTACAGAACCAGTGGTCAAGTAACCATATAAACCGTCTAAGTTTAGATTTAGTTGCGGCAATCCTGAACCAATAACAGTCATCAATTCAGAAGCAAATACTAAGGTTTGGTTAAGATGCCAATAATAAAGAGGCTTAATTCCTAAAGAATCACGAGCGATGAAACAACTCTTTTCCTGCTCATCCCAGATCGCAAAGGCAAACATTCCCCTTAGATATTTTAAGCAATCTTTTCCCTTGTTTTTATATATCTTTAAAATCACCTCCGTATCCGTATGCGATTCAAAGTTTTCGCCTTCATCTTCGAGTCGTTGACGTAATTCTAAAAAATTATAAATTTCACCATTAAAAGTAATCGTATATCTACCGTCAATTGTTGACATGGGCTGATGACCAGCCGTACTGAGATCGAGAATTGATAGACGAGTATGCGCTAGTGCTGATCGGCGATCGCTTGAAACATAAATACCTGAGTCATCAGGTCCGCGATGTAACAAGCTGGACTGCATTTTTTGGATTTTTTCTTTTAATAAATCCTTGCCATCTTCAAAACCCAGAATTCCAGCAACACCGCACATAGATATCAAAATATACTTTCAATAATTATATGTGTACAGCGCTTTGCGCTTAATTAAAAATTTTGGGAAGCGTCGCGGAGCGATGCTTCCCAAAATTTTTCTATATTATCAAGACACAAAACAAGATAGAGTGACGGCGCAAATCGCCATCACTTTATCTTAGGCAACCGTTATGTCATGGATTGAAATTAGCCTGAATACCAATCATGAAGCCGTTGATTGGGTCTGTACTTTATTGGCGAATGAAATATCGCAGGATGATTTTCAGATTGGGAAATATGTGGGCGATGCTGAGCAGAGTCGCGAAAATTGGGCTTTTACGATCTTGATTTACTTGCCTCACGATTCGCAAATACATCAGAAGGTAGAAGCGATCGCGACGATCCTCAAACCACTGCACCGCACAAACCTGACCAGCGAATTGCAAACCTTTGTCCTTGACTCCAAACCAGCTCTAAAAAATGATTTTAGTCAGGTGAGACATATTGGCGATCGCTTTGTGATTGTGAAAGATGATCTCGACTATGCGCCAAGTCACGATCAAGAAATAATTCTGCACCTCAAAAATAGTCTTGCTTTCGGCAGTGGGCTACATCCCGCTACCATTCTCAGTATGCAACTCCTAGAACGCCATGTGCAGCCAGCATCGCAAGCCCTCGACCTTGGCTCAGGCTCAGGACTTCTCAGCTTGGCGATCGCCAAGCTAGGGGCGATGGTCTTGGCGATCGATAATGATCCTGTGGCAGTGGCGGCGACTGAAGATGCGGTACAGCGCAACCAAGTTGCTGAGTTAGTCAAGGTGCAGTTAGCGAGTTTGGGTAGTGCTAGCCAGTTAGGACATTGGATGGGGGGCGAAGGGGTGGGGCAAGTAACCGCGATCGCGGCGGCAGGGCAGTTTGATTTGATTGCGGCAAATATTTTTGCACGGGTGCATATTTCCCTTGCCGTAGAATTTGCTGCGGCTTTACGCGCCAACTCAGGGATTTTGATCACCGCAGGTTATACCTGCGATCGCGCTGATGATGTAGTTGCCGCTATGGTGGCAGTGGGTTTATGCGAATGCGATCGCCTACAACTTGACGAGTGGGTGGCGATCGCCTTCTGTCTGCTCAAGAAATAGCGGTGCGGCGCACCGCTATTTCTTGAGTAATGCTAGGCGGCGCTCCGCGCCGCCTAGCATTACCAATTTTTGAATGGGAAGGGAGTAATATTTAAAAATGAAACACACAGCTTTGCATTCTTGAATATTCCTTTGTGGTAGGAACTGATGATTTACACACCTTTAATTGGATTTACTTTAGTTGTCATTCTATTTTTAGCAGTTACTCTGGCGCTCAGCTATTTCTGGTGGGCGGATCGCTATAAAACCCCTGAAGTAATTGCGGCTGAGGTAATGCAATTTACCGAGCAGTTCACCAATGTTTTGTCGATCTTTGGTGTGGGATTGCTAGCCTTTACCTTAGTCTTATTTATGATCAATTTCTCAACACGCTAAGAAATATAGTCCTAAGAAGTGAGTAGCGGCGCTTCTTGGGGTTTGTGTCCTAAAAAAAGCTGGCTTAGCCAGCTTTTTTGTATTACAGAAATCCTATGGCTCCGCCCAGCAAAATCGTCATTAAGGCGATCGCCACAGGATGGATCAGCAGCGACCAAACTCGCGGAATTTGGATGCCGTCGATGAGAGGAAATACCAATCTCGCGATCGCGGCATTGATCATCAAAAAGCAAAAAGCCCAAATGGGAATCCAACGCAGGTTTGAGCCAACCAAAGTCAACCACACAAAAATATTGGCGATCGCCACAGTTGACGCACCTTGCACCCAAGCTTGGGGTGAACTAATAGCTTGATAATGTGACATTTTGACTAGCCCCGCCCATGTCAGGGCAGCCAGTAAGCCACAGGCGATCGCATCCCAAAAAAACTGCATATATTTTTCGCGTCTTGCGAATAGTTTTTCTTTGTTTGGAATAAAAAATTAAAAAGCTTGGCTTTGCCAAGCTTTTTAATTTTTTATTCCATACGCGCAGGAATACCTTGACGACGTAACTCTTCAATTCGTTGCTGAGCCACACTCGGATCGCGATAGGCTCCCATCTGTACCTGACCGTCGCTAGGACGCACATAGGCTTCCCGCTCAACTTGCTGAGCGCTAGCTGCATAGCTACCCTCAACCACAACTCGATAGCTACTTGCCGCAGGAGCAGACGATACTGGCGCAGGAGCCGCCGTTAACGGAGCCGCATACTTAACCTGCGGAGCATTGCTTCGTGCCGCCGCAAAGGTGGGGGCTACCGCCGCAGGGCGAGGCTTAGGAGCTACTGGCGCGGCAGATCTAGTCACCCTTACTGGCTCGGCAGCGGCGGTTCGCCTTGCAGGTGGGCTAGATGAACGTGCGGGCGCGGGTTCTTCGTAGCTCCTTTGAACTGGCGCAGGAGGAGGACTGTAGCTGCGTTCTACAGGGGCGATCGCGGGAGCAATGGGAGACACTGAAATCGGCGGCAAAGCGGCGGTCGGCACAGTTCTTAATGGTGCAGCAGGGACAAAGGAAGGGCTGGGGGCAAACAAACTAGATTGCCTTGGAGCAGGAATATTCGCCAGACTCCTAGGTTTTGTTAGCGAGCTATCGGCTCTGCCCAAAGCGGGTTTATCTGTAATCAAATCTTCAATCGTTAAAGCCGAAGTCTTTTTATCCTTAGCAAAGGGAACAAAGCTAACCGAGTCATCGATATTTTTGCCTTGTGACAAATTAAGCTGACTGCCTAGTTCGGCAGTAGGACTCGTTTCGGGCGCTTGATCTTGGGATGTTTTAGGAGTTGCTTCAGGCTTAAATAGTTTCATTACGCCCGAGGGGTCAACCATCAGATAGCCGATCGCCGCACTAGAAAACAGCAGCAGTAGCAGGGAAATAATTCCCACAGGATTCATTAAGCTGCGTAAAGCACTTCTTTCATTAGTGGCATTGGGAATTGGCGCAAAATCCTGATTCGCGGCTTCCTGATATTGCTCAGCATAGTCATTGGCAAAGCTTTGCAAAATATCATCGTCATCGGGTTGGGGCAAGGGAGCCATTTTCGGAGAATTGGGGCGATCGCCTGCTAAGGTGGCTTCCCCGTAACCATTCATGTCCTGTGCATAGTCCAACCTTTCATCGGCAATCTCGTTTTCAAGGTTTTGGAGATCCTCTAACCCTCGATAACGATGTAATTCGGCGGCAGATATGCTGGCGCTTAACCCTTCCCCTGTTCCCATCGGCGGCATTACAGGCATTTGAATCTTGCGGTGATCGCCTTGCGACTCCACGGGAGAGGCGATCGCCGGATATAAGGCTTCAGACAGGCTAGGCGATGTCCAGATCGACTGCGTAGAAACGGCGCGAGGTCTGAAGGGATTGAGGTAAGAAATAGTTTGACCGTTATCTTGCCAATGGCGGTAACGATCTAGCTCGTCATTTAGGCTGGCATCAAGCCCAGATAAGGCAGTTTTTAAAGCAGATGATTGGGCGATCTCTGGCAAAAAGTCAGGCTCTGGATCACCAAGCTTAGATTTTCGAGAAATAGGGGAACTCAACGTTTGCATAGTGTCTTTACCTCAGGCAGTAACGGCGGTTTGAGCTAGGTAAATGTCTCGGATGTCGGCGGGAAGGGCTTCTTCGAGGGCGTGATAAGCCTTGACCAGAAGCTGCTTAACATCACTAGCCGAGATGTTTTCGCCTTCAGCGTGTAAGTAAGCCGCAATGCGAGTGTGGCTCCATTGAAAAGTCTGTGATAACAATAAAATTAGACGCAGATTCCCCGACATTTGATTTAGGGCTTGGTTAAGATAGCACCAAAATACGGGCGGCGTATCTTTTAAGGAATATTGAATATCTTCAACGGGAGGCAGTTCCGCCCGATTGATCATCATGGCGGCGATGTTAATTAACCAACTTTGTAATGACAATTTCGGCAAGTTTACCCGCAAGTCAAGCACGCGCATCTCGTGGTAAATGTATTCCCAAGTTTTCACATATAAATAGTCAGACTGCACAGGCGATCGCGTGGCTGTGCCAATTAAGGTATATAAAACTTGTCCATAGCGACAAAAAATTGCGGCAAAATATTGTCCTTCTTCAGGGTGACGCTGAAATAAAGTCACCAGTTCGCGATCGCTTTTCTGAAAAAGCGCCTGAATCTTGGGATGATGGATTTCGGGAAGGGGAGGAAGCTGCACGGTCACGGCGGTTGCTAGCTCACTGGTTTAGGTTTGCAAATTTAATGCACACATACTAGCAGCAAAGTATGATATTGCAACCCGCAGATATAACTAAAAAAACCAGAAGATGAGGGACAGCGCTTCTTTGGTTTTGATTTCATTCTGATATTAAAGTGACTACAGCCATACTACTGTAAACCCTTCGTCCAAAGTCATTGCCAGTTGTTAATATAGATACTATGAATCTAGCCATAACTGAAAACCTTTAAAAATAGGCACATGACGTATACACTGTTTGAAATTCCATCAGAAAGTGGTAGTCACGTAGATATCGTCTGGGCAGATCCTAGTAGCAGCGATCGCAATGCTTACACCCATCTAGCCTATGCGATCGAAACAACAGATAGTGAAAACAGCGTCATAGATCGGCGAGGTATTCGTTTCAAAAACCTACGTCACTGGAAACAAATCAATGAAAAATTTCCAAGAGTTCTTTTACGCATCAAAGAAAAGACTGCTTACTATGCAGGTGAAAGCATACTTGAAGCACATGAGATAAAGCATGACCACAATATTCAAACTGTTCTAAAGCTTGGCGCACTGGAGTTGTTGGCAAATATTTATTCTGGACGCATTACTGCTAGCGATAAAGACCCTTTCCCACACCAATTAGCATTACAGCAGTACGTCAAAGCTCATGAATCCCGTATTAAAAGGATGTTGATTGCTGATGAGGTTGGCTTAGGTAAAACAATTGAAGTAGGTTTAATTCTCAGAGATAAGCTGATTACACAAAAAGATAATCTTCGTTGTCTCTATCTGACATCGGGCGGATTAAAGGAAGATGTCAAAGAAAAATTGCGTAGTGTCATTAAAGATTCTGGTGACGAAAGTATTATTACCGTTGTCGATTCTTTTCGTGAATATGGCGATCGCATTAGCCAAAAAGGTATTCGGATTGCCAGTATGCACGCGGCTAGAGGCTACATTGAAACTAGAGATAAGAGAGATTTACCCAAAGGTATTAAACCAAATATTGTCATCATTGATGAATGTCATCACTGTTCTAGCAACGCCAACCTAAATGGTGAATCTGTAGAAACTGCTAGTGATACAACACAGGCATATAAAGCTGCATATCAAATCATTTCAGGTAAATTCTGGCAAGAGTCCGAACCACCAGAGCTAGTTATTTTGATGAGCGCTACTCCTTTTCGCTCTGCTAATCAATTTACAAACTTGTTACGACTGCTGGCACATCAAACCGCGCTATCCAACGCCTACGATCAAACTATTGATCAAAAGCAACTTTTGGCTGCAATATCAAAAGATGACTCTCCTGTATCAGTCGTCTGGCGACAACAAGATGAGATTCGTAACTGGTCAGACAAGCGATTATTTCCAAAACTAACTATCGTACGTCCTCATCGAGAAGGTAAACCTAGTCTTGAAAAGACTGATGAAGAGTATTTATCAACTTTAAAAACAATCAAAACAACAGTACGGAAAATTTATCAAAACCATCCTGAATGTAAGAACAATTTTGGAGGATTTGCAACTGCTCATCTTGAAACACGCTTGACAAGTAGTTCTTTAGCTGGCGCTTGCTGGCTATTCCGTTGGTGTGTCCGCCATCATCCAAAATGGCAAAGCGAAAAGAGCTATAAATCTGACATAGCCGATGATACAAAGCAATTGAGACAATTAATTCGTGAAATTTCTAAGCGGTTAGCAGAATTCGATGAAAACAGAGACAATGAGTATGCCAAAGAAGTTATCTTTCCTTCTGATGGAAACTTTTCCTTTACATCTAGAAACTTAGGAGAAGGTAATATACCAGCTATCTATGAATTTCAAAAGAAGCTATTAGAAAACGTAAAGAAAAACAAAGATCAAGACGATGAAGATACAGACCTAGAAGCAACATTAGAAGAAATACTAAAGTTGTCAGGTCTGGCATTGGACTTATTAAAATCAGGAGAAAAAAAAGAAAGCGTTGAAAACGCTAAACTTGACTGGTTAAGAGTCATGCTTGAGGCGCATCCAGACTCTCGTTTTCTGGTTTTTACAGAGGTCTTACAAACTACATCGATTATCACTGCGGCTTTCCGTAACTAAAGTCTTGCACTGACTGGTGGCATGGATGCTGATGCACGCAAGGAGGTTGTTAAAAAATTCTATGACCGTACTAAAAACTATCGTATTTTAGTGGCAACTTCTGCGGCGGATGAAGGGCTAGATTTTCAAGTAGCCAATAAAGTTGTGCATTGGGATCTCAGTCCTGATCCTGCCGTCTTAATGCAAAGAAACGGTCGAGTTGCTCGCTTGGGTCAGATTTCCGATGTCACCGCCTACTACCTCATTTTAGAAGGGACGTTAGCCGAAAAAAGAGATACAGCTTTGTTAGAGCGTCTGATAAAAGCGGGGATTACAGATCCACGTATGCAATCAAAAATTGCAGGACAGATTGATGATAAGCAATTAGAAAAAATCATACACGCTATTGAAGAAAGTGGTAGTGTCGATGAAGGAAGTGTAGATCAAGTTCTAAGAGCAGCAAGGCAACATAACGATGTTATGGAGACAGAGCTTCGCAGGTTAAATGAACAGCTAGAGCCTCAATGGGTTCTTGATCGAGACAAGCTACTCAAGCGTCTCAAAACTTGGCATGATCTAGGAGTTACTCAATACGATTGTTATAAACATAAGTTAGCTTTTGAAACCAAAGAATGGCAACGTCCAGTTTTTGGCGAAGAGAAAACAGAAATGGAGTTAGCTATTTCTGAAGTCCTTGCAATTACACATCATAAAAATAGAAAACATAGGTTTAACTTTGATCCAGAATTTGGTCTTTTTAGTCAAGAAAAAAATCTAAATGGACTAGCTGGCTTGCTACCTTGGTATGTAGAGGAAACTGAGGGAGGTAAAAAACAACATCGACCTCTTCTTGAAACTGATCCGCTAGGGACATTAACTCAGTCTCTAGCAAGACTAAAGCAAGCAGATTTTATGACTGTTTCTGCACAAAAGTTATACGAGCGTTTTCGGATGCTAGAAGGTTGCAAATATTTGTTGTTTATAACCCATCCATTAGCGGAACTAGAGAAAAAATCATCAGGAGATTCTGCTAAATATCTAGATTATTACGTTTTTATAAATGATTTTAGTCATCCAATTAATCTTGGCGGCGCTTCTGCTATCGAGGTACACGAGATGATCACGTTTTTAGAGGAACAAGTAATACAAGGCTCAGAGACCCCATCATATGATGCAGTTGAACAAGCAAAACTGACAGGTAAACAGTTATCACAATGGCTACAAAATTCGTTTAGCTTGGGAGGTGATGACTTCTTTGAGGAAGAATCCAATTATTTTGCCCCAGTTCCTGTAGCTTTGATTGCAGTTGTTGATGAAAACTCAGAGCGTCAAGAATATGATCACGAAGAAGTTAAAGCAGAGTTTACTAATCTTGCTTCTCAATGGACTCAAGACGTAGAGGGTATGTCATCTACAGTGGAAATGGTTAAGCATCCCGCTTATCAAAAAATTGTGAGTATGGGGCAAGTTGTAGTTCCCTTGTTATTGGAGGATTTACGCCAAAACCCACTTTATTGGCTTCCTGCATTACGTCAAATTACTAACTACAATCCCGTGCAACCTGAACAGCGAGGCAAAATCAAACAAATGGCTGAAGCATGGTTAAATTGGGGAAAACAACAAGGTTATATCGTTTAATTACTCGATGAATCAAGCAATTCATTTGGAGCTACGTTATCCTAACCTAGCTAAAACCGAATACTGCGTCACCAGCCCAAAGTCTCAAGAATATAATTGCTTTGCTTGGGCAGCAGGAGATCAAGAACGTTGGTGGCAACCTACACCCGAAGATGAATTTTATTGGGTTGGGGGTGTGCTAATGGAGGAAACTTTATCTGCTTATATTCAGGCTTATCAGACATTAGGTTATATGCCTTGTGATAATTCAGCATTAGAGACAGGATACGAAAAAGTTGCTTTGTATGTTGATGATCAGGGTATACCAGTTCATGCTGCTAGACAGTTGTTCACTGGGAAATGGTCAAGTAAGATTGGTTGGCTAGAGGATATTGAACACAAGTTAAAAGGTTTAACTGGTGGAAGATATGGCAAAGTTGGACAAATTTTGAGGAGGTTAAATCTAGACAAGGTGTAAGTTTGGCATCAAAATTAGTCCTACTTTGCTACAAAATTGCAACTCAACTTTGATTTATAGTTGCCATCCTCTTCTTAGATTTATGGCAGAACCTTTATGGTGATCTATCGTAGTATCGCTGACATCAATATCTATGACTCGCCAGAACTTAATCGCCTAGCGACCCAAATGGCGAAGGGGCGATTTTTGCAAGTCTTGGCGGAAGAATCCAGTTGTTTAAAGGTGCAACTGTTAGAAGATAGTTATCAAGGCTTGCTCGATCGCCATGATTTAGCGAAGTTAGAAATTAGCGATCGCCAAAGTTTTATTGATAATTTACCGCCAGATTTAAGTGATCGAGAAATTAGCGATCGCATCCCTGAGGTAATTGATTTTGTGCGAGAGGCAATGGCAGTACCAAATCAATATCTTTGGGGTGGAACGGTTGCGCCCAATTACGATTGCTCTGGGTTAATGCAAGCTGCATTTGCCTCGGTGGGAATTTTGATTCCTCGCGATGCTTATCAACAGGAAGGATTTGGCGATCGCGTGGGTTTAGATGCTCTCCAAATTGGTGATTTGTTATTTTTTGGCAAAGCTGACCGCGCCACCCATGTCGGCATTTATATCGGTGATGGAAAATATATCCATAGTTCTGGTCAAGAACATGGTCACAATGGCATCGCAATCAGTGCGATCGCGGGAAATGATCAGGTTTCCCAGTGGTACGCCAGCCAATTGCGCGGCGCGGCAAGAATTACGTAGAAGTTTCTAAGTCCCCTCTCTCCCCAAGCTAATCTTGTAAGGGTTTTGGAAATATGGCGATCGCCTCTCGCAATACCTCTGCACCAGCACCCGCAATACAGGATTTATCCGTGAGGATGCGTTTCCAAATGCGGCTCCCTGCTTGACCGTGAAACAGTTGCAGCATATGGCGAGTAATCTTGTTTAGCCTCAGCCCCTTAGCTGTCCATAGTTCTATATATGCCAACATTGCCTCCACAACTTCTACACGACTGGGGATGGCAGTTTCTTCTCCATAAAACTGGCGATCGCTTTGGGCAAATAGATAGGGATGATCGTAGGCGGCGCGACCAATCATTACAGCATCGACATACTGCAACTGCTCATGGGCTTGGGCAAGGTTCGTCAAGCCTCCATTGATTTCGATGAGTAAATGGGGAAATTCTCTTTTTAACTGATGCACATCGCCGTAGCGCAAGGGCGGAATTTCGCGGTTATCTTTGGGGCTGAGTCCCTGTAACCAAGCTTTGCGGGCATGGACAGAAAATCTTTGACAGCCAGCATCCGCCACAGTTTTGACAAAATTTTGCATATCGGCATAGCTATCGAGATCATCAACGCCGATGCGATGCTTGACAGAAACAGGTATTTTGACTGCCGCTGTCATCGCCGCCACACATTCCGCCACCAATGCAGGATTTTTCATCAAGCACGCGCCAAAATGACCACTCTGGACGCGATCGCTAGGACAGCCCACATTCAAATTTATTTCCACATATCCCATTGCTTCGGCAATCCGCGCACATTCCGCTAAGTCTTGAGGATGGTCGCCGCCAACTTGAAGCGCAAGGGGATTTTCTTCGGGAGAGAACCCTAACAAATAATCGCGATCGCCATGCTTAATCGCCGCACTCGTTACCATTTCTGTGTAGAGCAAGGTTCGCTTCGTAATTTGCCGCATGAAGTAACGATAATGGCGATCGGTGCGATCCATCATTGGCGCAATGCTAAGGGGATATTTGTGGCGATCGTCAGGACAATTATTCTTGTTCTGTTCCGATAGTGGCTGTGCGGTGATTAGGCTAGTCATGGTATACAGACTACAATTTTCTTGATTTGGTATTAGCGAGTGGCGGCGCGAAGCGCCGCCACTCGTCAAGAGTTTGGATATTTGATGGCGCAGCCGCGCCATCAAATATCCAAACTCTTAATGAGCAAATACATCGGCGTAACCTAGGAGATCTAAATAAACAAGAGTTGGAATATGGGCAAAGCAAGCTTTAGCAAGATCATAGCGATTTTCGCGCATTAACATATCGATTAACTTGCGATGCACCGATAGCAAATATCTCACATCATTAGCCGCATACTTTAGTTGATCTTCCGTTAAATCCGCGAAATTACCCCAATCTGAAGACTGAGAAGTTTTATCAAGTTCTATCTTCTCCAATTCGCGCACCAATTCCTTTAGTCCATGCTTATCTGTGTAAGTTCTCGCCAATTTACTGGCGATTTTGGTACAGAAAATCGGATGTGTGGCGATGCCAAGGTGAGCTTCCAACATGGCAACATCAAATCTTGCATAATGAAAAACTTTAATTACATCAGGCGCTTCAAACAAATATTTGAGGTTTGGAGATTCCTTAATCCCCTGACCAATGCGAACAATACTGACAGTCTGCTTATCGTTACAAATCTGTACCAAGCACAGGCGATCGCGCCGAGGGATTAGCCCCATCGCTTCTGTATCAATGGCGATCGCGCCTGATCCTAAATATTCCTGAAGAGTATCAAAATCAATATCGTTATCAAAAATTTTAAATTCTGGCATTTGGAAAGGAAAAAATTAATTCAATGAGTTTAACTTTATACCAAA
>MNZA01000044.1 GCA_001873375.1 Oscillatoriales cyanobacterium CG2_30_44_21 | reverse complement strand
CAAACAGCACGTACATATACTTGGCTTCATCTGACACAATCGTTGGTTTCACGTTTTGCCATAGCAATTTCGGCGTTAGTTTCTCTGCTTTTAGGTATCGGTTGATCTGGTCATGGCTGTGTTCTTCTAAATGGTCTGCCAAGTTAGTGATTGTGTAGTTTATCTGACTACTTATCAGATACTGGCAATAATCTAGCGTAGTAAACTTTTTTACCATTGCTTTTACTCAAATCTTTCTTCATTTTCGCATCATTTTTTCTCTTTGCGTAAGTCCTATAAAATTTGCTTCAGAGACATCACCTGTAAGCCCTTTTAATTCGGCGATTTGATTCCCTTTGTGATCCCATAGCCGCGCCGTATTGTCATAGGAAATAGTGACAATTTGGTTACTGTCCGCACTGAAACTGGCACTAACCACAAAACTTGTATGCCCTTTTAATTCGGCAATTAACTTCCCCTTGACATCCCATACCCGCGCCGTATTGTCATTGGAAGCAGTGACAACTTTGCTGCCGTCAGCACTGAAATTTGCACTTCTGATATCGCCTGTATGCCCTTTTAGTTCGGCAATTAGCTTTCCATTGACATCCCACACTTGCGCCGTATTGTCGTCGGAAGTGGTGACAATTTTGCTGCCATCAGCATTAAAATTTGCACTGCTGAGGGAACCTGTATGACCTTTTAATTCCGCAATTAGCTTGCCATTGACATCCCACACTCGCGTCTTGTTGTCATCAGAAGTAGTGACAATTTTACTACCGTCAGGACTGAGATTTGCATCAGTGACACGGTCTGTATGCCCTTTTAGTTCAGCAACTTTACTCTCTTGAACCTCCCATACTCGCGATGTTTTGTCATCGGAAGTAGTGACAATTTTGCGACCATCAGTGCTGAAATTCACCCCATTGATCGCACTAGTATGCCCTTTTAGTTCGGCAATTAGATTCCCTTTCACATCCCAAATCCGTGCCGTACTATCATTGCTTCCAGTGACAATTTTGCTAGCGTCAGCGCTGAAATTTGCCCTGTTAACCCCACCTATATGCCCTTTTAGTTCCGTAATTAGATTGCCTTTAACATCCCACACTCGCGCTGTTTTATCATATGAAGCGGTGACAATTTTGCTGCCGTCGGCACTGAAGTTTGCATCAACCACAACATTTGTATGTCCTTTTAGTTTGGCAATTAGCTTGCCATTGATATCCCAGACTCGCGCGGTTTTGTCTAAGGAAGCAGTGACAATTTTGCTGCTGTCAGCACTGAAATTCGCTCTAAATACGCCACCTGTATGCCCTGTTAGTTCCGCAATTAGCTTGCCATTGATATCCCATACCCGCGCTGTTTTGTCTTCGGAAACGGTAACGATTTTGCTACCGTCAGCACTGAAATTTGCATCAGAGACAAAACCTGTATGCCCTTTTAATTCGGCAATTAGATTCCCATTGACATCCCAGACTCGCGCTGTTTTGTCTTGGGAAGCAATGACAATTTTGCTGCTGTCAGCACTGAAATTCGCGCTAAATACGCTACCTGTATACCCTTTTAATTCGGCAATTTGATTCCCATTGACATCCCACACCCGCGCTGTTCTGTCAAAGGAAACGGTAACAATTTTGCTACCGTCAGGACTGAACTTTGCACTGTTGACAAATTCTGTATGCCCTTTCAATTCGGCAATTAGATTCCCTTTGATATCCCACACCCGCGCCGTTTTGTCATTGGCAGTGGTGACAACTTTGCTACCGTCAGCACTGAAATCTGCACTACTGACGAAACCCTTATATCCTTGTAAAAGATTCTGCTCTGGCACTAGATAATTGGCTTGCTGCAAGATCGCCACCACATCTTGTTGGATCAGTTGCCATTCCTGTGAGCCATCTGCAGTTTGCTTTAGCTGATTGACCGTCTCTAAGGCTGACAACATAAACTTCAACCCATCACCATCCAACAAAGCCACCTTTGCTTTGGCAGTTTTTAAGGTCATATTCGCCAAGGCAATTTTGCGATTAGAAGCATCAATTGACACCCATGCCCCTACCGCCGCAATCAACAAAGTCCCCACTAAAAATAACGAACCAAACTTAACCAGATTTTTTGCCTTCCGTTCTGCATTCTTTAAAATGGAAATAGCGCGATCGCTGGCATCCTCGACATCACGACTATTTTTGATATAGGTTCCCTGAAGCTCTGTTGGCTGCGGATCTTTACCCACACTCGCTGCCAACCACTGCTCTGCATTTGCCAGATCATCGCCGCGCAACAACAGACTATCCGATCGCCCATTTCCCCATTCGATCGCCCTCACCAATAGCCGTGTATGCCGATGCAAATGCTCTAAATCGAGCGAAATCGTCTCCGTAAGCGTCTCAAATGACTTCTCAAAATCATCCTGCTCCCGAAACATCAACCAATTATGCTGCTTGATCTTGTCATGGGCGACATTCCCGACTTCAAAGTTATTCGCATCGCGGCGCACAATCGGAAACAATCGCTTGTTGTGCAGTACGGCATGATCAACTTCTTTCGTGCATACAGGAGAGGCAATGGAATCAGGACTGATTACAAAAACAAACGTATCAGCCGCCTCAATTCCCTTCTCAATCTCCGCCCACCAGTCCGACGTAAGCGGGATATTATTCCAATCGACCCAGATATTTCTTTGGCTGCGTTCAAAGGCGGCGTATAGGGTACTGACAAATTCCTTGTCTTTACGCGAGTACGAAATGAATACGTCAGTCATAGAGTGTCTCGATTGTGCCGCCTAATTTGCCTGAAATTTAGATTATCATAGCTTGCTGAAAAGCCTTTTTACTTTTTCCCAGTCAGTTAGAGAATCCAATTTGTCAAGTAGTTTTAGCCCCGCCGCCTGATTGCCTTTAGCAGCTAATAGTTTAAATCTGGTATGGGTGTCAAATTAGACAAGTGCGATCGTTGAATTGGCGGCTCGATATTCTCTATTGATGCGAATAGACCATAGATTTTGATTGACTTTTTTAAAGTGTAAGGATGGATAGAAGCGATCGCTTAGCCAGATTTGATAAGTTTTTTGGGCTTGGGCTTTGATGGCTGGTGGCAAAGCTGCGTAAGATTCCCAAAAATCAGGAGTTGTTAAGGACTTCATCAAGTTTCTTTAGGCGATTGGCAGCAATATGAGCTTTTGTTCGTTGAAGGATTTTGTTTAATTTACCTTGCTTTGAGTCTTGCTTTATTTGCTTGTCCCAGTCATCTTCCGAGCGTTCTTGTAGCCACGATAATAATGTTGATGTTTCGTCATCAGACAATCTAGCGATCGCTGTTTTAATCTCTACTAAAGTATTCATAGGAGAACTAATTTGTGAGTATCAGTATATTTACTTTGTTTAATCTTAACATGAGGCAAAAAGATCGCCACTTCACAAAAATCAAACAGCGATCGCGCATTGTCTAAGCTATTTGGGCAACCGTGGCTAATCTAATTAGTCCTTTAATTGTTAAATCTTCATCGATCGCATACCAATGAATTCCATAACCTGATGGAGAAATACGGTATATTTTGCGCTCGATATCTGTTGCTTGAGAAAGTTTTTTAGAAGCTTGAGCAATTGGGATTTGATAGGTTTCTTCATTAACCGATAGAATTATCCACTCGCCGCTAAATTCTATATTCGATACGTTGTATTGCTTATCCATTTTGCTGGCTCCTGAATGTTTGCCATTCGTCTACTATTTCATCAAAGTTTTGTAAAATTATTTTCTTAACTTCTCTCGTATCTCGTGACGACATCCCATAGGAGTAAGCCTCACGAATTTCGTAGAGATCGATGTCTAGCCAATATTTACATTCGCTGTCTCCTTTCTGAATGTGAATATGAATTGGCTCATTTCTTTCATCTGAATAAAAGAAAAATCGCCAGCCTTTTAAATACAGAACCGTTGGCATTTAGTACGACCTGACTACACTAAACATTATAATCGCCTCTCTCAACACCCAAAATCACGATCGCCACGCCAAAAAAATCAAACAACGATCGCCCCATCAATCATCCAAAACCGCGATCGCCCCTTCACAGAATCAAACAGCGATCGCGCTTAATGCTTTTACTTTGGCGATCGCCTTACCTTCGTCTGGAAGTTTTTGACCATGCTTGTGGGCTGTCTCTAGCCACAAAGTTCTTACTGTAATTAACTCTTGCAAGGTTTCTTCTAGGGTTTCACCTTGAGCTAAACATCCTTTTAAAGCAGGAATTTCAGCTACAAAACCACCTTCTTCACATGGATAAATCACTATTGGATATTTCATGATTGTTCTCCTTCAATAAGTTCTACGACTCTTTTAACATATACAGACTTAACGCGGTTGTTATGGACTGGGATGACTAAAACTATTTCATCTCTTTTAAAAATATGGTGACTACCTGTAATTCTATCTAAATCAAAATTTTCTAGCTCTAATAGTTTACGAATGTCGCCAAACGTAACGTTGTTGGGACTGTTTTTTAGAAGTTCAAGTAGCTTCTCTTTCTTACTCATAAATTGATTTTACAATATTCAAACTGCGATCGCACTCTCAAAATCTAAAACCTCACGATCGCCATTCCGCAAAAAATCAACCAGCGATCGCCCTCTCAACACCCAAAATCATGATCGCCACTCCAAAAAAATTAAACAGTGATCGCAATACAAAGTTACTCGTCATTCAAAATTGATTTTAAATTTGATATGGAGAGCCAAGGTCTTTTTCTATGGAGCATCCTGTGACAATTCGAGCATACTAACGCTAGATCTTCTACTTTGGTTTCTACTTCTTCTGTAGTTTCTGATAAAGGTTTAGTATGATGCGCCTCTATAAAATCTTCTCCTATAACGCCGTATTTCTTTAAGAAAGAAAAACCGCAGACTGAGCAACATAGCAAGGGATCACGTTCTTTCGCTTTCTTTTTAGCCAAATCGATCACAGCCTTACTTCTCTCTTTTAACTTATGTAATCGATAAAACTCTTTTCCTTCAGGGAAAGCCAGCTCATCGTCTTCTTCCTTAAAGAAAGGTTGTTTAGCCAACACGGGAGTCTCAACTATTTTTATACTATCAGGCTTCAAAACAATCGTTTTGTCTACAGACTTTATATTTTCTTCAATTCTAACTTTTTGACCATTCGGTTTAAATTTTAAGCGACCATTTTCATTGTTTCCTAAAATTATAGATGCTGCTGGAGATGGAAACTTAAACTCCACATCTTCGGTAAATTGGTAGTCACTAGACCTTTTTTGTAGTTTGTTAGTAGCAATAAGTCTTTGTCTTTCTTCTGGGTATCCGCGACTAAAAAAAGAGTCTGTAAGTTCCGAATCACCAACAGCAAGAGAGCCTTTTAAAACTACAAATTTACCATCTTGTTTATAATAGCCAAATGCTGTAATTCCTTTTGAGCTACATTCAAATTTGTCATATTCCATAAATTTGGTGCTGGTAATCTAACTACTTATTTAAATAAAAAATAATTTCGTGATTATAGCGGATATATCCTGACAATTAAGAATTGAGAAACCAAAGTAGAGTATGTGTTCTAAAAGCATGGGACTTAATACATATACTCTTGCATTTCTGCTAATGGCTCATCAAAATCATCTGACATCACAATTAGCCCTGCCATTGTTCCCGCTTGCCTATACTTTTTCTTGGCTATTTCATCATTTGCGATCGCAATACTAGATGATTTTTCAATTCCCTTATTCAATAAATATTTAGCATAATGCAGAACCTCGATTTTGAGAGCATCTGACATTTTCGCAAAGATTTTTAGCACCTCATCATCTAAGGAAATATTGGTGCTAGATTCTTGCTCCTTAGTAATAGTTTGTTGCATTGATTTTCACTCTGGCGTGATCGCAGATAGAAATATTAACAATTATGATCTATACACTCTCAACAGGCTCAGGCTTCCAAGTTTCGCCGTACTTGGCTTTGAGAGCAGCCCATGCTTCGACTTGACCTTCAGCATATTCCCCTGGTTTACCCCATTGCAAGAAAGCACTCATTTGCGCCTTATCATCGGCATCGAGGAAACGGATCGCGTAGGTGGTGAAATTGCCGCGTTTGGCTTCGGCGGTTTCAAAGCGGACATCGGTGATTTTGTCCATGTTTAGGTGAAACTCGATATGCTCAGAATGCATATTCGCATACTTGCCCTTGGGGAGTTCCGCGTAAAAAAGCTTCTCGATATTTACCCTTGCTTCTAGCACACCCGCGTCACTGGTGACGATTAGGCGGACTAAGCCGAGAGTGTGACATTCTTCTAAAAAATCTTTTAAAGTAGCAGCCATAGGAGTTTAGTTAATATTAATTAATAAGTTTGTGATGATGTTGTGAAATTTCTTTGCGATCGCCACATCCCCATTAAAGCTGAAAAGGGCTAGTGTGTGTAGCTTTTGGGCAATAAAAGTAGCGATCGCCTCTCTGTATCAAGAAATTCTAAAGCCCTCAAAAATGCTCTAAAGTTGACTATAAGCTCATTTACCCGCCATCTTTTAAGCATTTATCTATGAAAATTGCTAACAACATAACCGAATTAGTCGGTCGTACTCCTTTAGTCGAATTACAGCGCATCCCCAAGGCTGAAGGCTGCGTAGCGCGAATTATTGTCAAACTAGAGGGCATGAATCCCGCCGCCTCGGTCAAGGATCGTATCGGTGTAAACATGATCCAAGAAGCCGAAGAGCAGGGCTTAATTTCGCCACACAAGACAATTTTGGTGGAGCCAACTTCAGGCAATACAGGAATTGCTTTGGCGATGGTTGCTGCCGCAAAAGGTTATAAATTGATCTTGACCATGCCCGAAACCATGAGTATGGAACGGCGCTCCATGTTACGCGCCTACGGAGCCACGCTGGAACTGACGGCGGGAACTGAAGGTATGGGCGGCGCAATTCGTCGCGCCAAGGAAATCACCGAAAGCACTCCCGATGCTTATATGTTGCAACAGTTCCGCAATCCTTCCAACCCTGCAATCCATCGCCAGACTACAGCGGAAGAGATTTGGGAAGATACCGATGGAACGATTGACTTTCTAGTTTCGGGAGTTGGCACTGGCGGCACGATTACAGGGATTGCGGAAGTGATTAAGTCGCGTAAGCCTTCGTTTAAGGCAATCGCAGTCGAACCAGCCAATAGCCAAGTCTTAGCAGGTAGTCGCCCAGGTTCTCACAAAATCCAAGGCATCGGCGCGGGATTTGTGCCTGAGGTTTTAAAAACAGAACTGATTGATGAGATTATTCCTGTGAGCGATGATCAGGCGATCGCCTTTGGTCGCAGATTGGCGCGTGAAGAGGGACTTCTCTCAGGAATTTCCAGTGGTGCGGCACTTTATGCGGCAGTACAAATTGCCAAGCGTCCTGAAAATGCTGGCAAAATGGTGGTGATGATTCAACCTAGCTTTGGTGAGCGTTACTTGAGTACGCCCCTATTCCAAGATCCTGAATTGATGGCTCTTGCGTCCCACTAGTCATCTGCGCCGTAAAATAATAAAATACCGCGCTTTGCGCGGTACTTTATTAATCAAAATTTTCTATTACTGTAGCCATCTCCATCAAAGTTGAATAATCCGATTTTTTTGATAGCTTTACCTATCCTGTTCTTAGTTCTACAAGTTCCCTTGACCCTTGTACTTCTCAAACGACTCAGCACCGCCCGCGATCGCGCTACACCGCTTTTACCTCTGGAATCATCTCTTGAGGCTACAGCTAGATTAGCGCCAAAGGTTTCGATTGTAATTCCTACGCTCAATGAGATAGAACGATTGCCAACTTGTTTGGAAGGATTGCGAGATCAGGCGGTGAGAGAAATTATTATTGTGGATAGCCGATCGCAGGATGGGACTCCCGAATATGTGCAGAAATTGCAAAAGGACTTTCCGATTCCTTTAAAGATAGTGACAGATGATCCTTTGCCTGAGGGTTGGGTGGGTCGTCCTTGGGCTTTGCACAATGGTTTTTTGCAGAGCGATCCTGCTAGTGAATGGATATTGGGAATTGATGCGGACACTTTGCCCCAAAAGGGATTAGTGGCGAGTTTTGTGCAGCAAGCAGAAACGGATAACTTTGATATTGTGTCCCTGTCGCCAAAGTTTATTCTCAAGACGGCGGGTGAGCAATGGTTGCAACCAGCTTTGTTAATTACGCTAATTTTTCGATTTGGGGCGACAGGCGATCGCACTCAGTTCACCGAAGATCGCGTCATGGCAAATGGTCAATGTTTTCTCTCCAAACGCTCAAAATTGGTTGAGTTAGATGGCTATGAATTAGCTAAGTCTTCCTTTTGTGACGATGTGACTCTGGCTAGGGCGGCGGCGCAAAAAGGAGCAAAAGTAGGCTTTCTGGATGGGGCGGCTTTGATGCAGGTGCGGATGTATACGTCCATGGTGGAGACATGGCGTGAATGGGGGCGATCGCTGGATTTAAAAGATGCTTCTACGCCTAGCCAAACCTTTGCTGATTGTCTATTGCTGACTGCGGTTCAGGGTTTGCCATTACCCATATTAATCATTCTTTCTCTTTTGAATTCACAGAAATATTTGCAGGATTCTTTACCAATAAGTATTCTATTCTGGCTAAATGCTTTTCTAGTATTTATTCGTTGTTTATTAGTATTGGGAATCCGTGCCAGTTATACCGAAGTAGGCTTTTGGTTTTGGCTATCACCTCTCGCCGATCCCTTTGCCGTGATTCGTATTTGGATTTCGGCATTTACCAAGCCCAAAAGCTGGCGCGGTCGCGCTTATAACTAAGAATGAATGCTTTGCCCGCTTAGCGGGCAAAGCATTCTTGTAAGTAGCTGGGCATAAATTAAAATCTAAAACCAGAGGTTGTTCCGCCCGCGTAGCGGGCGGAACAACCTTTTGGGTTTTTACTTTATTTATGCCTAGCTACTTACAAGAGATTTACAAAATTGTCATCGGATCGACATCGATCGCCACTCGCACAGCTTGGGAATTGACTAACATTCGTAACTCTTCTAAATTGGGAACATTGGGTAAAACTTCAGGGGTAAACTTGAGTAAAATCTGCCACCGATAACGATTAGCGACTTTAGCGATCGTGGCGGGCGTGGCTCCCAATATGTCCCAGTCATTTTCCAATTGCCGTAAATATTCGGCTAACTCATGGGCGGATTTCTCAACCGCTTCAGCGCGATCGCTACTGAGATGAATCAACACCATCTGTCCCATCGGTGGATAGCCCAGAGCCTCACGCATGGCTAGTTCTGTTTGCATAAATGCGTCTAACTGATAGCTCTGCACAGCCTCTATGGCGGGATGTTCAGGCGTATAGGTTTGCATAATCACTTTCCCTTCTTCTTCGCCGCGACCTGCTCGCCCTGCCACTTGCAGAAGTGTCTGCGCGGCTCTCTCTCCTGCCCGATAATCGGAAAAGTTTAATAAGCCATCTGCCGAAACTACGCCCACAAGGGTCACTTGAGGAATATCCAATCCTTTTGTGAGCATCTGGGTTCCCACTAATAAATCTGCTTCTCCAGAACGGAACTGGTCAATCAATAGGCGATGCTGATCTTTGTTGCGGGTGGTATCACTATCAAATCGAATCAAGCGAATATTGGGGAATAGTTTGGCAAGTTCCTGTTCTACTTTTTGAGTACCACTGCCAAAGTGCTTAAAATAGGGTGAACCGCACTCAGGGCAAGATTTTGGCTGAACTAGGGTGTAGTTGCAATAGTGACAGCGCAGGTGAGCAGATTTGGGTTGATAGGCGGTAGGTGAGATGGGGTCATGGTAAGAGAGAGAAACATCGCAGTTAGGACATTCCGCCACATAGCCACAGGAGCGACAGGAAACAAAGGTGCTGTAGCCACGCCGATGGATAAACAGAATCCCTTGCTGTTTTGCTTCTAACATGGCTGCGATCGCCTCCTGTAACTTACAACTCAAAATTGAATAATTGCCTTTCTTAAATTCATCACGCATATCCACAATTTCAATGGGAGGCATAGTTTTATTGCCGATACGATCGGGTAATTCCAAATAGATAGAATTGCCTTCTTGCTGGTCATAAATTGCTTCCGCCGATGGTGTTGCTGAACCTAACACAAGCGGGATGTGCTCTAATTGCGATCGCCATTGGGCAATGGTGCGGGCGTGATAACAGGGTTGGGGCTGATCCTGCTTAAAGCTATTGTCATGCTCTTCATCCATCACAATTAAACCCAAATTAGCAAGCGGCGCAAACACTGCTGATCGCGTACCAATCACCACCTGAGCCTCTCCTGTGAGCATCAATCGCCAAGTGTCAAAGCGCTCACCCTCCGATAATTGACTGTGATAAACATTTACCTTGGCATCACCAAACCTCGCTCGAAAGCGATCGGTAAGTTGGGGTGTTAAACCAATTTCAGGAACCAGAACTAGAGCTGATTTGTCGGCTTGGAGAACCTTAGCGATTGCTTGCAGATAGACTTCTGTTTTGCCCGAGCCTGTCACGCCATGCAGTAGAAAATGCTGGGCAGTTTGATCAGCGATCGCATTTAAAATTTGTTGCAAGGCGACATCTTGATCGTCGGTGAGATCTTTAGGGCGATCGCGAGTGACAGTGTGACTTTTGCCGCCTAACCGCAGGGACTCACGTTTAGATACAGTCAGAAATCCTTTACTTTCTAAACTTTGAATTGTCGAAGTAGTTGCTTTGGCGAGTTTACATAGTTCAAGCTTGAGGCATTCTCCACCCTGAAGTTGCAAAATTTTTAAAACTTCTATTTGTTTAATTCCTAACTTGACATCAGGTTCTGTTGCCAAAGTGACAACATCTTCGTATTTGGGTTTAGGACGATTGGGAAGTTCTAAGGATGTTTCTATTAAAGCTAATTTATGTAATTCTTTTAAGCCAGAACTGGCATATCGTCCCAGCTTTTGATAGATATAGCGGCGGCTAATCCCTTTGGGATTATTCTGATGTTCTTGCAGAAATTCCCAAACCATTTGGGCAGATTTCGACAGCAATTGTTGAGGCACAGCATCAACAATTGCTGTCGAAATCTTGATGCGATAATGGGACTGATCTAATAGCTTGGGAGGAAGGGCAGTCTTTACAGTCTGCATTAAGGGAGTTCGATAATATTCCGCAGTGCGTACCAGCATTTTCCAGTAAGTCTTGGGAAAAATCCCTGAGCTAATAATGGAACTAACCGACTTGATTTTTACATCTGTGATTGTGGAAGTATCAGAAATTTGTAAAGCGATCGCGCCGACCTGTCGATTTCCTAGAGGCACGCTGAGAACATCGCCAACTTGAATTTCGATATCTTCGGGTATGTGATAGGTCAGCAAATCTTCAATGCCGATGCAATCGACAATCACGCTGACATAGCGATCGCCTTTAATACTTGCCAAGTCAAATAGTTCCATTGCCCGATCCTAGAATACGCATGGCGGCGCGATGCACCGCAATGCGTGTGTTTTAAGATCAAAACCTTGAAAGCGTTGCAAAGCAACGCTTTCAAGGTTTTGATTGTTAGCGAAATCCTTTACCCTGCGAAGACTCCACCCAAATTAACAGATCCCCGTCAGCATTCGCCGCCGCTAGCTTCTTGCCCTGTGGTTGCCACTGCAAAGCGGTAATCTCACCCATCGGCGTTTCGAGGGACTGCACCCAACTTTGAGCATCCTTCCAAATCGTAATTCTGCCATTTTCATCACCAGAGGCGAGAACTTGAGACTTAGGCTTAAAGGCGATCGCGCCCACATTGCTGTTATGTCCTTTCAGAACTTCGCCTTCCCAACCCACATTCAGGTCGGCGTGCTTTTCCCAAATAACTATGTCAGAGCCACTTGACGAAGCCAAAAGCGGCGAATTTTTGTTAATAGTCCAATTAAAACTGCGAATTTTGCCAGGAAAGCCCTGCATCCGCCAAGGGGATGCGTCAAAGTCTCTGCCCATCCACTGCATAACCACCACTAAATGATCGAGGGTGCTAGCAACTAAGTACTCTCCCGCCAGATCCCAAGCCAAACTAGAGGCGGCGGTGGGCATTTCAAAAACAATCGGATCAGCGTACCAATCGGCGGCGCTCCAAACTTTCAGCCCACCATCACCGCCAACGGTTAAGTATTCACCACTGGGATGCCAGGCGATCGCCAATACTGTTGATTTTTCAAAATGGAGGGTGGTGACAATATCGAGGGTTACGGCGCTCCAGACCTGCACATATTTCCCGAAACTAAAGGCAAATTCGGCGCGGTGGGGATGCCAAACCAAATGCTCAATCCAAGTTTTGCCAAGGTCAAGGGTCGCCGCGATCGCTGGTGTATCTCCACTGAGCTTCCACACTCGCACTTTGCCGTCCTGTCCTGCGGCGGCAAGCCATTCGCCATCAACCGAAAAGCCCAAACAGTCAGTAGAAATTTCGGTAGATGCTTGCAACTTAATTTGCTTTTGGGTCAAGTCTTGACCCGCGATCGCCTCCTTAAAAAGCGCCACTTCGCCCGAAGCGGTAGCGGCGGCTAAATATTTGCTATCGGTTGACCAAGCGATCGCGGTGATATATTCACTGAGCGTAATCTGGGATTGCGGTTTAGGATTGAGAATTAGATTTGTTTTGGGCTTGGGCATATTATTTTCAACGATGGAGTCTGCTCCGTAAAATACCGCGCTTTGCGCTTACTGAAAACCCAGAAATATTTTTAACCATCGGTGCGAAGCGCCGATGGTTAAAAGCTGTAGCGCACGCGCAGCGTGCGCTACAGCTTTTAACGCACAAATGCGGGCATAACTTCGGCGGCGGTCATCAAGCCGTAAATACCACGCTGATGAAATTGCTTGCCAGCTTTGAGATAGCCAAAGGCAGGGCCGCATACATTTGCCGCCATGCTAGTTTCATCACCGAGGGTAAAAGTATGTGTGGAAGTTTTGCCCTCGAAGGTGCGTCCCGTCAGCTTCATATTTGTGCTGAGGGGCTTTTTAGGATTGCGGGTATCGACCACGCCGCCGACCGTGACCCGATCGCGATCGCAGATCCCCACCCGCTCTAGCATGATGTCATCGGCGTGTTCCATATTCTCCAAGCAGATCAATCCATTGGTCTTCTCTAGCAAAGCTTCTACTTCCGCATCAGACATCGCCTGCGCCAGATCGACATTGTAGCCAGACATATGGGCAATATCTTCGCGGATCGTGGCGCGATAGGCATTCCAGTTAGCAATACCCACGCCAAAGGTAATTTCCACTTTATGTACTTCGGCAAAGCTCTGGGCAGCGATCGCAGCGGCGGCGGTCAATAGTCCAGGAGTCGCACCACAGCCCGACATATAGGTAATTCCTGCGGTTTCAAGTTCAGAGGACAAGGCAATCATCTGTTCGACTGCACTGGTGCGCTTAATCGCATCTACCAGCACACCCTGCCAGCCTGAAGCAATAAATTGTTTTGCCACGCTTGCCATAAATGTATTGGGCAAGTTGGGCAAAGCCAAAAAGTAGCCATCGACATCGGGGGCGATCGCCTCAGCGATGCTATTTTGGCTGAGCTTGCCAAAGTTTTTGAGATGACCGAGAGAGCCATGTTCCTGATAGGCGGCGATCGCTTCTAACGCATTCAGCCCATCGGCATTGTAAGCAAAGCCTTCTTTATCGGCGGCTACGACTAGCTGCATTTCTTGCTTTGTACTCAGCAATTTGGCGGCGGCTTGACCGAGACCACCAAACCCTAAAATTCCAACTTTTAATCTCATTTAAGTCTGACTTTGTGTAATTACATATTTCTAAATCCAATCCCTTAATCTGCCATATTTTCGGACGAGTTTGCACATAGCGTTAATTTTTCGCAGCAATTGCGACGCAGAAAACAATACTACGGACAAATTGGGTCAGAGATGGAGCCGTAGTTACAAAGTTTGTGGAAATTAGGGTGTGATTTAATTGAAGTAAGGTCTAAATCCAACAGGGAAATAAAGCGTTCAAGGAGACGGCGATTGAAAGCCAAGCGTTTGTAACTCGCCATCGAAAAGACAAAAGGTTCGTCAGGATGAACCGAAAGATGAGATTGCTGAGCATCAAACTTAGCCAGATTCAGCGCCATCAAAGAAGCGTTGAAA
>MNZA01000212.1:2594-4806 GCA_001873375.1 Oscillatoriales cyanobacterium CG2_30_44_21 | reverse complement strand
AAATCTTTGTGCATTGCGCGAAACTGAAATGCACAAAGATTTCGCTAAGTAATTCACAATACCAACAAAAAGTAATGAAGTACGTCTCTTGGAGACGTACTTCATTACTTTTTACACTTATACCAAGTCACAAAAACATTGTGACTAAGATGTTTGTGACTTGAAGACTAAACAACAATCTGAATTTTGTTAGGAAGCTTCACTGTTGACACTGACTTTAAAAGTTTTCGCTCATGTCGGTATTTGGGTGAAACTTGATTCCATGCTACTGGAGATGTCTGCTAGGTAAAGTTCTTAGCTGTCGGCTTGAGATGGCTTCACCTACTTACCTAGATGAGCGAATGATCGCGGTAATCAAGAAGTCTTTGAATATGAGTTAGAAAATGGCGATCAATTTACTGCTTAAACGCTAGGTAATACAATTTAAAACCGATATCTCTTTTCCTATAATCAAGAAGACCCTCCCAAAGACAAAGGTGGGCAACTCACACAAGTCTTTCAAACGCTACGCTACTTTACAGATTTATTAATTCTTCTTCTTTGAGAGCTTGATCAATCATTTGGCAACAATCGCTGACAGATGTGGCACTTAGCATCTTTTGGCTGAGCGCAACTAAAATAGAACGATGATCATTCAATAGATTACGGGAATTCATCAAAGCCCATCGCTCTTGAGTCATAGGATGGGGTAGATGCGAGATTGCCTTTCGTAACTTCTGCAAATCATCATTGCCACCTTCAGTTGCACCTTCCAGCATTAGTTGTTCGGCGGCGATACCAGCCATATAAACGGTACTGTATCGATCAAGGAGATTGGCTGAGAGATTGACCGAACTAGGCGGCTCCACTACTTCAATTTCTACGCCGCCTTCAATACCTGTAAAGAATTCATCGTTAATTATTTCACCCAATGATCGCCCCACAATTCCCGCGATCGCGTAGTTAGTCACCTTAAAGCCCAATAGATGCGCCGCTAAAAAATGCCCTGCCTCATGATATGAGACGCGCTCCCGATATTGAGGCGACTGCGCCCGCAACCAAGCTTGAGCGTAAGCCCCAAACTTGCCTTGAAACCAGCCAATGTCAATGCCCCACGCACCGAGTAAGCTAACCGCGATCGCAGTTGGAACAATTGGCGACAGTCCCACCATAGTTCCCACTAGAGACATCATCGTGATGGTGAAGATGGCGATCGCTAGTAAATCTGTGGCAGTAACATTCATAGCAGAGTTTCAGGACATTTTTCAGGCATATAGTATGGAATACCGCATTTACTACAAAAGCACCATCTCTCGTAGTGTCGAAATTGAGCAATGTTCACACCATTAACAATCAAGTAGTGCCTAAAAACCAAAATCAGTTTCATAATGAAACTAGATTGCTAGTCACATTTATTTACTGAACATTCAGGCTTGAGCCTTCTGCTGTGCGTGCGCATTACAGTCTATTGAGGCTTTGAGTAGTACAGAGAAATTTCTGAAAGCGGCGCGGAGCGGCGCTTTCAGAAATTTCTCTGGGTTCTAATTAAGCGCAAAGCGCTGTAAGCTTGTAGTTTTTAAGAAAGCATCAGATGTTGTACTTTTCTTTTGATTATTTGAAATATTACTGGAAATTTTATGCTCACATTGCCAACTTGGGTGACACTATCGCGATTAATTGCTGTACCAATAATTTTTGGACTATTTGTTTGGCAAGATAGCGAGATGTCCCGTTTAATTGCACTTTCGGTATTTGTCATTGCCGCAATTACTGACTGGCTAGATGGTTACTTAGCAAGAAAACTTAACCAAATTACAGAACTTGGTAAATTCTTAGATCCTCTGGTCGATAAAGTTCTGACGATCGCCTTATTTCTCTTATTTATAGAGCTTGATCAGGTTCCTGCATGGGCAGTATTTTTGATTATCACCCGCGAGTTATTGATTACGGCTTGGCGAGGTGCGCCTAGTGGGGCGAGCAGTGGTGATAGTAAAGAGTCATCAAAATCGTCAACAATAGTGGGCGCGAATATTTGGGGTAAAGCCAAAACTGTGGTGCAAATTGCGGCGATCGCGGCTTTATTAATCAAAATTCCCTATGCGATTTTCTTTTTCTGGTTAGCGCTTGCACTCACGTTGATTTCTGGCTTTTTGTATGTTGTCCCTAGCTTAAAGCCATAGGTATAATCACTTCAACAAGCCAATTTTTAAAAATTGGCATGAATCGAGTGGCG
>MNZA01000212.1:0-2585 GCA_001873375.1 Oscillatoriales cyanobacterium CG2_30_44_21 | reverse complement strand
GCGCTTTGCGCCGCCACTCGCTTCATGCTCCTTTATTTGGGGGATAAACCTAGATTATAATTAACACCAAGAGTTGGAGTAATGCCCATGACAACATCACAAACAACGGATAGAGAGCAGGGCAACCTCTTGGGTGGACGCTTTCGCGTTGTGCAGATGCTTGGTGATGAGGTTTACGGGCAAACCTACTTAGTTGAAGATACGATCGCCATGGCAATGCCGCGTTGGATTGCCAAAAGTTTTTGTCTAATCAATAAAACTAATCTACAGTTGGACTGGGCGCGATCGCTATTTCAAAATCAAGTTCCCAAGTTGCAGCAACTTGGCGATCGCAGCAATGACTTTCCCAAAATTACTACATATTTTGAACAAGCGGAGGAATTTTATATCGTCGAAGAAGCGATTAATGGAACTCGTCTTAGTGATGAAGTTGCCGCAGGGAGGCTCTATAGTGAGAGCGAAGTAGTTAACTTTTTGAGACAGTTGTTATCGAGTTTGCATACTGCCCATCAAGACAATATGGTGCATGGCGATATCAATCCCCGCAATCTGATTCGCCGCCAACAGGAACCAATGGGAAGCTTTAGCAATAGTCATTTTGTGCTGACTAACTTCGCAATTCTCAAGGGTGTCTACGCCACTGCCGCCCAGAATGGCGTGATTTTGGGTACTCCTAGCTATACGCCCTATGAGCAGGCGATCGGTGAGTTTACGCCTAGCTGCGACATTTATTCCCTTGGTTTAACTGCGATTCAACTATTAACAGGCTTACATCCTAGTCAATTAGTCCGCCGCGAAGACCTGAATTTGCTTGATTGGCAAATGGGGGCAAATATTCGCCCCGCCCTAGCTCAAATCCTCAATCGCATGGTCAAGCATTATCCTGAAGAACGCTATCAATCGGCGAGAGAAGTTCTCTATGACCTTGACGGATTAGGATTTAGCGCTGAGTCAAGTGATTTTCAGATTTCCAATGTGACTCTCACAAAAAATACTAATCGCCGGATACTGTCGATATTGTGCTTGGCAGGAATTGGACTGGGTGCGATCGCCTTTCAACAATACTTCCCAAAATGGAATCTCGCAGGGTTTAATTCTCCTGTTTCAGTATCGCCTCAGCCTGACCAGAAAATTAATTACACAGAACGTCTCAACCTCAAAGGTCATAGCGGCTGGGTGCGTTCGGTGGCTTTCTTTCCCAATGGATTTAGTTTTGCTAGTGGTAGTTACGATCGCACCCTGCGCCTGTGGAATGTGAGCGGCAATCAATCCTTCGGCACATTATCTAATCATCTCGGTTCGGTTTCAGGAATCAACGCGATCGCCGTCCATCCCAACGGCAATACCTTTGCCACAGGTAGTATCGATAAATCGATTAAGCTATGGAACTTCCGCAGTGGTCAGCCCGTTCGTAATTTGGAAGGACATGACGGACAGGTTTACAGTGTGGCGTACAGTCCTAATGGCAAGCTGCTGGCTAGCGCCAGTGCTGATCAAACGATCAAAATCTGGGACTGGCGCAAAGGTAATCCGATCAAGACTTTCACAGGACATCAAGACAAGGTGGTCTCTTTGGTGTTTTCCCCTGACGGGAAAACGATCGCTAGTGCCAGTTCTGACAAGTCGATCAGGCTTTGGGATCTCAATACAGGCAGAGTCATCTTGACCATTCTGGGACATACTTCTCCTGTCAATGCGATCGCCTTTAGTCCCGATGGCAAGCTGGTCGCCAGTGGCAGTCAAGATGAAACGGTCAAGATTTGGGATGCCAAAACTGGCAAAGTCATTTACTCCTTGACAGGGCATCAGGGCGGTGTTTTAGCAGTTGCCTTTAATCGCGATGGCAGTGCGATCGCCTCTGGTGGAGTCGATCAAAAAATCTATCTCTGGGATGTAAAAACAGGACAAATTATCCAAACCCTCGCCAATCATCAAGCCCCTGTCCTATCGCTCAGCTTTAGTCCCAAAGATGCCACCTTGGTCAGTGGTAGTGCTGATCGCTCGGTCAGGGTATGGCAAACTCCATAAATTTGATGGCGGCGCTTCGCGCCGCCATCAAATCTACAGAAAGCGCGGCAAAGCCGCACTTTCTGTAGAGCAATTCCAAAAATCAACATTGAGCATTGTGTCGATATCGCATTCAAATTGCCACTTATCAGGAAATTGATACTGAGGATAATCTTCTCGGACATCATTGAGCGAGTCGGTAAAAGCGCTCTCAAAAGTTTCCGACCAAATAGACTTCAAACTAGGAGATTGTTTGAGAAGAGATTTAAGTTGTCTGCGTTGCTCTCTAATAGTCCGCTTCCAACCGTTGAATTCTTGAGGCATATCAATATAAATCAGCTTGAGCAAATGTTCTAACAATGTGTATAAACGACTCTCGATCTCGCGTTTATCCGACTTACCCAAACTTTCAATCTCCTCAATTAAATTTCCCCAATCAATATCGTCAAAGTTGCCATTTTTGATCTTGGCGATGGTGTCTTGAGTCCACAAAAAAAAGTCAGCCTCATATAAGGATTTGCGAACTATGGCTTGTGTCATGTTGATTTTGCTCCTTATTTTTAGATTGCGGGATAGCG
>MNZA01000217.1 GCA_001873375.1 Oscillatoriales cyanobacterium CG2_30_44_21 | reverse complement strand
AAGTTTTACACTGGTATCGCTGGCGAGCGGATTGTGTTTCATCTTTCCCTCGCTTTATTACCTCTGAGCCTTTACATTTTGGACAGCAAACTCCTGTTATCCATCTCATTTGACGCACTGTTTCGTAGCATTTTGCGTCATCGATTAAATGTGTTAAGTTTATGCTCAGCATAGCAATCATCGCTTATAGATTTCCATACAATATTACCAATTTCTTCTTTTGACTCACCTCCCCGAAACACCTATTGAGCCAAAAAGAATTTGAATAGCGTGGCGAAGCTACGCTATTCAAATTCTTTAGCTAGGCTTAATTAAAACCAGAGGTTGTTCTGCCCGCGAAGCGGGCGGAACAACCTCTGGTTTTTAGTTTATTTATGCTTTGATATAAGTTCTATTACACTTTGTTTCAAAATGGGGCAAGTTCATCATGTCACTCAATTAGTCAGACGCAGTAGTGTCATGATTTTTATTATGGAGAAATAACTATCTCTTAAAACTACACATCAGGAACAATCATCAATGGTAGTAACACTTGAAGATAACAAACGGACGGCGATCGCCGTCAAATTGGCAGACATGAAAGCAACACAGAACTTGTTGATTGCCAATGAAAAGAGTTTAATTGCAGCTTGTCCCGATCGCGAGATCACCAATCGCTTGGAAAACTTTCTTAGAGATGACCAGAAGAACTTGGACATCATCGATACAGTGATTGTGCAGTATGGCATCAAGGCGGAACCAAAGGAAACCTTGCAGCAAGAATATGAAGAAATCGAAAAAATGATGGAAGACTCTGAAGCCTCTTTGTTTGACAAAGTAGCCAAACATGAGCTTCTCAAACATACTCAAGCAATGGCAGGAGTTCTAGTTCATAAAGCTGGTCAAGTTGTAGGAACCGATATTGCCGTGGCGATCGCCCCTCTCAATGCGGTTAACTTTGAAAACCGTGGACATGAAGAACAACTCAAAGGGATTATGGAATCTCTGAGTACGATGGAACTCACGGGCAAGCCTTCCGATAGTGGACTATGGTCAAGAGTTCAGGATTCTATCGCCGCTCTTAGTGGAATCGCTGGCAGCATCATCAGTCGCACTGACAGCGAAATTTCCATCTGTGAGTTAATTCGCCTCGATCACACTAAGGTCTTTGCTCTGTTCTCTCAGATTGCAGCCACTAACAATCCTCAAGAATTACAGGAGCATTTTGGACAAGTCTATCAAGACCTGTGCGCTCATGCTACCGCTGAAGAGGAAGTCATCTATCCAGTTGTGCGTCCCTACTACAACGACATTCAGAGCTTGTATGATGAACAAGCCAGAATGAAGGAAACGCTAGAACGCATTAAAGCGATGGACTGCGAAGATGTGGCAGCATTTAAGGCTGCGGTGGAAATTTTGGCGGCAGATGTCAATGCTCATGTCAAAGAAGAGGAAGATGAAATGTTTCCTCGCATCAATGGCAGTTTTGGCAATGACCAACAGAAACAACTGGCGACAGATTTTAAAACTGCCAAAAGCAAGATTCAAGATCAGCGTCTAGTATCTGCTTCTCGCTAAGTAGCTCAACATAATTAAAATCACAAAGGTGGTTTTAGTTTACTTATGCCTAGCTACTCAAGACCAAGAAAGTAGTTCCGCCCGCGTAGCGGGCGGAACTACTTTCTTGGTCTTAAGGTTACTTATGCCTAGTGGCTTAGATTTGTAGAACTTGTGAAAAACAAGCAAAAGTAAGGGCAATTCATGAATTGCCCTTACTTTTGCTTATACCCCTTCTCCCTCAAAGGATTAGCAAAGCGAAATGCCACAACTCATGTTCTGATTCTTTGACTTAATCAAGATTTACTACATTTTTATACAGATCAATCAATTAAAACGTTCTTGATTTCATGAATATACATCATTCCAAACGTCTATCTGTCAGGCTGAATAACAAGAATATGCAAAGAACTATTGATGAGCATTGCCTTAAAAACACAACTCCAAGCATATAGAAGATTGTATGCGTCACTATTTAGGAAAAGTTAACTATGATTAGCGACAAGATACCTTCTACTTCTCGCCGTTCCCTGATTAAATGGGGGATTTATGGAATTGGTGGTCTAGCAATTGCGGCTATGCCGCCAGCAATCTATGCCCAATCAAACAGTCGTGCCAAGACACTCACTTTTAATGCCAATGATATTGGCATTCTCAACTTTGCTTTGTTACTAGAAGAACTAGAAGCCGCCTTCTATGCAGCTGTTGTCAGTTCGGGTCGAATTAAAAACAACAAAGAACTTGATTATATGAGAGCTTTTGGCGCTCAAGAGGCTGCCCATGTCACCTTTCTTCGCAGCGTTTTAGGTAACCAAGTTCAGTTTGCTACAGGAGATTTAAGTTTCAATCCCTCTAACTTCAACAACCTGCTCACAAGTCGCGATCGCATTTTAAATACTGCCATTACCCTCGAAGACTTGGGCGTTCATGCCTATAACGGCGCAGGCACAAGTATGACTGACCCCACATTTTTGCTAGCAGCAGGTTCCATTGCCTCAGTAGAAGCTCGTCACGCCGCAGGAGTGCGATCGCTAATGAACAAACCCGTAACCGAACCTGATAGCGATCGCTTAATCAGTGATGCCAACTTAAACGCAAGCATCAATCCATTTAAAGGCAAGGCTTACGACGAACTGTATACACCCAAGCAAATCGTAGCGATCGTGAGTTCCTTAAACATACTCAACAATCCCATTGGCGGATCTCTCGTTAGCTAAAAACGATACTTTCAACTTGCGAATACATTTATGCAGAAGGTCACAGCCAAAATGATTAACTACTCCCTTTCCTTGAAAATGAGACTCACAACTATTACTGATAGTTTTAAATATTTTGCTAGCAGAATCGCTCGCCCTCTGGGATCTTGCGTTGCTGCTATCACTTTCCTATTGGGATTTTTATTTTTTAGTTCCACGCCACCAGCTTATGCTCAGGGCGCGGTTCTAAGCCCGCGACAAGTCGTAGAATATGCGCTTACTTTAGAGAAACTAGAAGCCGACTTTTACCAACGAGCCGTGATCGCCGCAAGAAATGGCGGATTAGCCTCCGCGCCTCAAATTGCCAAAGATGCGATCGCCTCCTATGGTGAAGATGAAAATCAACACGTCTCCGATCTGTCCGCCGCTTTGCGTTCTATTGGTGGCAATCCTGATGCAATTACTCTTCCTGAAAGTCCTAATTACAGTGCAATTCTCGGTCGCGATCCCTTTGCTAATCCTCGCGACTTCCTATTAGCAGGGCAATATGTCGAAGATTTGGGAGTAGCGGCTTACAAAGGACAAGTACAAAACTTACTTGCCGCAGGTGATGCTGCTAAGCCTGTTTTAGCGGCGGCATTGGCGGTTCATAGTGTAGAAGCTCGCCATGCTGCGGGTATCAGATACTTACGCAATACATTGCTAGGAGAAGATGTCAATCCTTGGATCTCTACAAACAACATTAGTAGAGAAGTTATCTACAATGAGAATCGCACAGGTTCACCGATTCCCTTTAGTCTTGATGCTTTTGATGGCTATGCCACTAGCGATGAAGTACTAGCCATAGTTGCCCCCATCTTGAATGGAACTGGAACTCCATCATCTACAGGTCAACCCGTCGAAGAGTCCGCTCCAGCAACACCAAGCGAGCCGCCTGCTCCAGTACGCGCACTGTGGTAGCGGAAGGGTAATTCATGAATTGCGCTTTCTTCCTTAAATACCGATCAAACGAATCTCAAGAATAATTTTGAAAACGTTGCAAAGCAACGTTTTCAAAATTATTCTTGGTTCGGGTTTTAGCGCAAAGCGCCCCACTCATCTCTCACAAAGAAACATCAATACCAATACTAAACAGGAGACGCTAACTATGTCTAACCTAGTTAAAGAGAAGATTACTACCAATCTTGATAAGGCAAAGAGCCAAGGCAAAATTAGAGCAGAACATATTCGCGAAATCGTCAAGGATGCGGTCGCTCAAACTGTTGCCGAGTTAAAAGAAGGTTCTGATGAGATTGGTTTAATCGTGAGAGATGCCATCTCCACAGTAATCGCTGACCTAAAGGGAGGTGGAACCGAAAAGACGGAAAAGTCAGAAAAAATTACCGCCTCAATTGAAGGAGCGATCGAGGGAAGTATTCAAGATCGTCAAAAGGCGATCGCAGAGCGCCGAGTCCGACTGATGGCAATCCAAATGCAGTTGGATCAACAGCAGGAAGCGCTAGACCGTGAATCTAGCACCATTATGGCGGATATCAGGGATGCGGAACTGCCCGATACTAATCCTGAAGAAATTAGTCTCGCGGTCAATACTTACCAAGAGCGCCAAGAATTGGGAACTTTTCAAGAGCGGTATTTTGATCTCAAGTCTCAACTGGCAGGGCTGGATGAGAAGTTAGCCGATCGCTATGGCGATCGCTATCAAGAGATCAAGCAGCAATGGGAGAAGGTGAAAACTTGGTATGACCAGAAAAAAGTTGAGTCAGAAGCCAGTGGCGTTATTCCATTACAACAAAAACAGATTGAAATTGAAGAAACCGCAGGTGGACTTGGTTCTGTAGTTGCTCGTAAAGAACAACAAATCAAGCAGAACTTAAAAGAAATGTGGCAAGGCAAAGATTCTGTCGCCAAGCGCTAATTTTCTAAGAGTGAATTTGGTGAAAGCAAAGTCCTCGCCAAATCTAAAAAACAATAAATTCAAGAGAGTAATCAACATGAAACTAATTCTAGGCATTCTTCTTCCACCCCTTGGTGTTTTTCTGGCTTATGGATTCAGCACCACTCTATTAATCAATATTGGACTAACGATATTAGGGTGGGTTCCAGGGATTATTCACGCTGTGTGGGCAATCTCTAAACAGGAAGGGCAAGCGAGTAATTAGATTTACTCTAGTTGCCTGCCTCCTTTCCTACTCCCTTCCCGCTATGAAATTAGGCATTAAAAACCAAGATTTAGCGTTGCGGCGCGAAGCGCCGCAACGCCTAATTTTTCACTGGGAAGGGAGTAAGAGTTTTTAGTTACAGTCATTTCCGATCAAACGAACCATAGTAATAAATTTGAAGCGTTGCGAAGCAACGCTTCAAATTTATTACTATGGTTCGGGTTTGAGCGAGAAGCGCTGTATACCCAATTCCATCAATATCAAATTACTATTAACGAGGTTAAAGAACATGATTGGATACCTTCTGACCATACTAGCAACGGCTTTAGGGCTTCTAGTTGTTGATCTAATTGTCCCAGGTGTAGACATTGCCAACTTCCCCTCAGCATTACTCGCCGCGGTCGTCATTGGTTTGGTCAATGCCTTTATTAGACCAATTCTGCAAGTTTTATCTCTACCACTCACTTTCATTACCCTAGGATTGTTCTCATTCATCCTCAATGGCATATTGCTGTGGTTAGCATCGATTATCGTTCCAGGGTTTACGATGAGCGGCTTCTGGGCATTTATCCTTGCTCCTATCGTTCTATCTTTTTGTAGTACTTTCCTCAATAAGTACTTTGCTGAAAATAGATCTGGCAGCTAAGTAGCTAGAACCCATAGTTTGTTCCCCCCGCTACGCGGGGGGAACAAACTATGGGTTCTAGCTGTAATTACGATTATGGAAAACTAATGGGAAACCAGATGAACCTAATGGGAAACCAGATGAACATTTTTCGCCATGCCCAAACCACAATCATCGCGATCGCCTTGATGTTGGTTTTGACTTTCACAACTGCCTGTGGATCTACCCAATCTTCTAGCCCTGTAAAACTCAATCAAAGTTCTGATTACAGCCAAATAGCGCGAGGCAATTCCGCCGCAGGGCAAGACTTTGGCAATTGGGTAATCCAAACTAGTAAAGGCTTAATCAAGGATGCCTATGTGCGCGATGGAAACAAACTAGGGGTCATAATTTCCCCTCAAGTTCGACCCGCCGATGTAAAGGCTTTAACTCAATCCCTAACCCAAGGCTTTCGGAATACCTTCCCAAGTCAAGATTTAACGGTTTTGATCTATGCCCCCGACAAAAAACTAATTTTGACGGCTCGCTATGACTATCAATCAAAACAAATTGATTATCAGCAAGCCAGTTAGGCTACAGCGTAAAGCGCTGAAAGCCCAGAGTTCCGTCCGCGTAGCAGGCGAGACAAGCTCTCTAGGCGGCTTACACTACTCAAAACAAGATTTTTATGGAGATAACTATGAGTAATCAAACTCTGACCATTGCCAACTTTGATGATAACTATTGGCGACAGACTTACGGTTCTCGTCAATATGTGGAGAAAGGGGCTACTTATGAAGGCTATCAGCTAGCCTATCAGATCGGACATGAAGGATGCGATCGCTATTTTGGGAAGAGCTTTGAGGAAGCAGAACCCGAACTCAAGGGAGACTATGAAGCTCTCTTAGCCCAAAAGAGTGGCACAGGAATGGCTTGGGAAAAAGTCAAAGAAGCAGTGCGCGATGCTTGGGATCAAGCAGGAACTACTTAATACAATCTTTATAGTTCCTTCTCAGTGAAAACATTGCGGCGCAAAGTGCCGCAATGTTTTCACTGGGTTTCGACTTCGCTCAATTTATTTATTTCCAATGGAGTTTCAAATAGCTATGCCCAATTCTAGTGATGAATATAAGCGTCAAGTCATGAAGGATTTAGCGGGTGGGAATAAAGAAATTCTACCCGATGAGTCAGAAAATTTTGCAGACTTTGATAATTTTGCTCAACGATCTTCCCGTGAAGAGCGGCGCAATGTATTTAGTGATTTCTTTCAGCCTGATCGCATTTCGTCGGCACAAATGGAACCCGAATTACAGCAAGCGATCGCGCGGATTCAGCCAAGTCAACGCGATGATGTTGCCCGAGAATTATTCAATCAGCTTAAAAAGAGAGGATTAAGCGATCGCGATTTAGAGAAACAATTAGGGCTATCCAGCCACAACCCTAACCGCATGAAGCCCGATGATGTCGCCAAATTGGCGGGGTTTGCCTATCACTCACATCCTGATATTTTTCATGAAGTTCTCGCCGATCAACCCGCCCTCGTCAAGTTTCTCAGCAATCCTATGGTGGGTGCAGTGGTGGGCGCGATCGCCTCAAAATGGATTGGTCGTAAATGAAATAAATAGCGGTGCGCGGCTTCGCCGCGCACCGCTAATTTTACATAACTACGCGGGTCTTACAAACCAGAGACTACGCTTACCGTCATGGGAGATACAGTCTAGGATTAATTCTTTAACTTTGAGTGGAAGCTTTCTATTGCGGCGAGCGCGTCGGAGGGTACTTGGTGAGCATTCTAGGATTTTCGAGATCTCGATGGTTGTCCATAGGCGCGTAAACAGGTCATCGGGGTAAGTGGAAATACTTTGAGCAAGTTCTTTCCAAGTCTGTAAGTAAGCTTCAGTTGCTTCCGTATGTTGGATAATTGTTTCACTATCTATTGGCTGAGACTCTATTTCAGCGATCGCGGGAGGTCTTGGATCTAGTTCACCATAAATATCTGTATCAACATAAATTTGCACATTAAAAATATCGTCCCAGCTTTTTAGAAAGTCGGTTTCATTTTCTTCATTGATTGGATAGTTACTGTGGGAATAGAGGGGCGATATTTTATCTTTTAAAACTGGATAGCTAGAATCTTCTCTAATTTTATCTACGACAAACTGTAAAGACTCTACTAAGTTTTGCTGAGGATGGTGATAGTAGAGATTGGCGATCTCCCGCAACAATGGGGCAATCTCCTGTGGCACGGTGATCAGGACTTCCGTATCCGATTGGTGTTGCGTTAGCGAGGGATCGACCACAGAAAAAGCCCCAATAAATATATTGTAAAACTATTGCAAAACTGCGAAGCTTTGCGCTGACTGAAGAGCTAGAAATTTTAATAAAATCTCTAAAATGCTCAAAGCTGCGTTAGCAAAACTAAAGGATTTCCATAAATTCTGTAGCTTTAAAAGTATAACGCTAGTCTTTAGATAGACGACAAATATTCATTGATTTATATCTCAGCAAAAGCGCGTATGTCAGCAATAGATTTTGCCCCAAGTCCAAGGTCAAGCGATCATGAAATCAACCTATTTCCTGTTATATATTCTGATTTTTTCCTAGAGCATGATACGGGTAGCTATCACCCTGAAAATTCGGGTCGTCTGACGGCGATCGCTAACGCTTTAAAAACTTCTCATATTGCGCCGCAATTGCAATGGCGATCGCCAACTTCGATGGAAAAACTCAAGGAACTGCACTTCGACATTTTGCAAGAAGTTCGCCGCTTTCATACACAAGAATACATAGATAGCGTGAAAGCAAAGTGCGATCGCGGCGGTGGCTATATCGATGAGGACACAGTTGCCTCTAGGCATACTTACGAAGTAGCGCTTTTGGCAGTGAGTGGCTGGCTTGATGGGGTGGATATTGTTTTAGAAACTGGTCGCCCTGCTTTTGTGTTAGCCCGTCCCCCTGGGCATCATGCCCGCGCCGCATCAGGGATGGGTTTTTGCATTTTTGGTAATGCGGCGATCGCGGCGATGTCAGCTTGCGATCGCCTCAATCTCAGGCGTGTCGCCATCCTTGATTGGGATGTGCATCATGGCAATGGCACACAAGATGCAGTCTGGGATCGTCCCGATATTGCCTATATTTCTACGCATCAAGAGCATTTTTATCCGATGACAGGCAGAAAAAATGAAACAGGCGCTCACGGCAATATTCTGAATATTCCTATGCGATCGGGGTCAGCGATGCTCGAATATTTGCCCGTATTTGAAAACCAAATTATTCCATTTCTCAAAAGTTTCAAGCCTGATTTGCTGATTGTCAGTGCGGGATTTGATGCCAATGCGGACGATCCCCTTGCCAGTATTTTATTAAAACCTGAAGATTTTGGGGCTTTCACCAAACTAGTCCTAGAGGTCACACCCAAAATTCTCTTTGGATTAGAGGGTGGCTATGATTACGCGAGCTTGTCGCGATCGGTCATTAGCGTAATTGAGCAATGTCTAAGCTAAGAAGAAATTGAAAGTGTTGCTCTGCAACACTTTCAATTTCTTTTAGGGTTTGGGTTTGAGCGCAAAGCGCTGTACCATGACTAAATAGCTAGGCATAAGTAAACTAAAAACCAAAAAGGTTGTTCCGCTCGCTACGCGAGCGGAACAACCTCTGGTTTTAGGTTTTAATTAAGCACAGTTATTTAGAAATGTCTAACCGAAATAAATAAAAATCTCCATGTCAGAACTGACCGACCAGATCGCCTTTCAACAACGCCCAACTTGGGATGAGTACTTTATGTTGCTCACGAAGTTGGCGGCGATGCGGTCAACCTGTTTGGCATTTCCTGTGGGGGCAGTCATTGTCAAAGATAAGCAGGTACTTGCCACTGGTTACAACGGCTCTCCCTCAGGATCGGTGCATTGTACGACCCAAGGCTATTGCTATCCTAATTTGATCAGTTGTGATTCGAGCAATGAGTTTCCCTCAAGGGCGGTTCATGCCGAAGCCAATGCGATCGCCCAAGCGGCAAGACATGGAATTTCGACCGATGGCGCGATCATTTATGTCACCTTAGAGCCTTGTACTTCTTGCCTAAAGCTAATTGTCTCCGCAGGGATTAGGGAGGTTTATTATGAAACAAATTTTAATAAGGGAAATAATGCCGCGCTTTGTCAATCCTTTGCAGATGAAGGGTTAGTCAAGTTAACGAAGATTAAAGTTTCTGATTCCGTTTTACAAAGAGCAAATCTATTTCTCAATTCCCCAACATCAGAATTACGTTTGTTTTCCCAAGACCCTCACCCCTAGCCCCTCTCCCTTAATGGGAGAGGGGGCTGGGGGGTGAGGGTCTTAAAAAAAACAAACCGCAGAGGTTGTTCCTCCCGCGTAGCGGACGGAACAACCTCTGCGGTTTCGCTGTATTTTAAATTTTACTGATGCGATGATTGCTGCGATATTATTGTGAAGCGCCTTGGCGCATTATTACTGATTTAGAGATACTTCCCTTGACTACTGCTACATTTCCTTCCCTATCCGATCGCGCCCATCAGATCAAAGAATCCCAAATCCGCGAAGCTTCCCGCTACTGCGAAAAATTTGGAGCCATTAATCTCGCTCAAGGGCTGCCCGATTTTCCCGCGCCAGAGGCAATCAAAGAATCTGCCAGAGCCGCGATCGCCCTTGATTTTAATCAATATGCGGATAGTTGGGGATGGGATCAGTTGCGAGAGGCGATCGCTATCAAAATGTTGCGAGATAACCACATTACAGTTGATCCTGATACGGAAGTAACGGTTTGCTGTGGTGCGACTGAGGGGCTGAATATTGCGCTGATGACCTTAATTAATCAAGGCGATCGCGTGTTAGTTTTTGAGCCTTTCTATGAAAACTACATCCCCAATCTGGCAACCGTGGGCGGTATCCCCGAATTCATTACCTTACAGCCGCCCCAATGGGAAATCACCCAAGAACTGCTTGAGCCAGCTTTCAAAAAAGGGATCAAGGCAGTGATTATCAATAGCCCTGCCAACCCAACGGGTAAGGTGTGGACAAGAACTGAACTAGAACTAATCGCCAAACTCTGCCAGCAATATGATGTCTACGCGATCACTGATGAGATTTATGAATACATCATCTATGAAGGTGAGCATATTAGCTTGATGAGTATTGAGGGAATGCGCGATCGCACAATTGTCGTCAATGGATTTTCTAAAACCTTTTGCATCACGGGCTGGCGCTTGGGCTATACGGTGGCGAGTCCGATGCTGACTGCTGCCATGCGCCGCATCCATGACTTTATTACCATCTGTGCGCCTGCGCCTCTGCAACACGCCGCCCTGACTGCCATGCAGTTTGGACGCGAATACTTTACTAACATGGCGCTAGACTATAAGCGCAAACGGGATATGCTTTTCCCGGTCCTTGTTCAGCTAGGCATATCGCCCGTATTGCCAAAGGGGGCTTACTATATTTGGGCAGATAGCTCGGCGATCGCCCCTGATGCGGAAAACGCCGCCTTTCGTCTTGCCAAAGAAGCATTGGTTGCGGCTGTTCCTGGTTCTTGCTTTAGTCATCCTGATCGCAAACAGGTGAATGGACTAAGGTTTTGTTTTGCAAAGAAAGATATCACAATTGCTTTAGCAATCGAAAATTTGCTTAAACTCAAGCTGTAGATTGATAGAGCTTAGGGTTCGGCAACATCTTTGATGGTGCGGCACAGCCGCGCCATCAAAATAACTGGCTTCATAGCAAATTAGGTACAAGGTGATGACTAGCACTGAAGATGATGCGACTGCCTCATTAAGCGAATTTATTGATAATCATCCTGAATTTACACACTTGCCCATATTGGACTTAGAGGTATTTGAAGATCTACGGTTATCCATAGACGATGATCTCGTATTTTCTGATCTAGTGACCATTTACTTAGACTCGGCAGAAAACTTAATTGAGGCAATTCAAATGTCCTTAAAGATCCAAGATGTCGTTGAATTTAGTATTTCATGCCATTCCTTGAAGTCAACGAGTGCCAGCATTGGCGCAAGAAAACTGTCATATCTATGTAAGTTTTTAGAAAAGAGTAGTAAGGCTAAAGGAATTGAGCATATTTCTCAAGACTATTTTGACCTAGTTGTTAAAGAATACGATCTCGCCATAGCCCAGATTCGCGATCGCGTTATTAGCCTGATGTCCAGTCCTTAATAGTCGTTTTAATAGTCATTGATGGACAAAGATGTATAAAGTTCACAATTGTGCAAATTACATGGCTGCCAGTGGTGGTGGCGTTAAGTCCTATATTGATGGGCTTCTTGCCACTCTGCCTGAAATGTATGGAGATAGATTGATTACATCTTTTGAAGGTTTAGATCAAAGCCAGTACCATCTTCTCCATATCCACGAAGGAGAAATGTTAAAGCATTTCCATAATTCATGCCCAGCCGTTTATACATTGCATAATCACGATCTCTACTGCCCCAGTGGAACCAAGTACTTAGCTCGCCAAGGTGTTAGTTGCGATCGCCAAATGTCGGTGATCGGCTGCACATGGGGGCATCTTGTTGATGGCTGCGGTAGTCGCCGCCCCAATCAAATTATTAACAACTTCAATCGAGCCTATAGCTCTTATCGGGCGATCCAGTCCTTAGGGATTACGGTGATTGCCAATAGTGACTATGTGCGATCGCAATTAATTTTTAATGGTATTCCCCCCAAGCAAGTGGTCACGTTGCGCTGTGGCATTGCCTCGCCGCGATCGCAGCATCATCACCTCACTGCCGAAATTCATGCTCAGCAACGCATTCTCTTTGCAGGGCGCATCGTTCCTGATAAGGGACTGGAGTTTCTTCTCAAGACTCTGCCAATGGTGGCAAGCTCAGTTCAGCTAGATGTTGCTGGCGAAGGATGGGACTTAGCCAGAATGAAGAACCTAGCCAAAACCCTCAAGTTAGATGATCGGATCACTTGGCATGGTTGGTGTAGTGGCGAAAAGTTAGAAGATTTATATCGGCAAAGTCTGAGTGTGGTCTTTCCTAGCCTTTGGCCAGAACCTGCGGGGCTAATTACTTTGGAGTCCTATGCCAGATTTCGCGCTGTGATTGCCACGCAAGTCGGCGGTATTCCCGAACATATTCGCGATCGCCAAACAGGAATATTGGTTAAGCCAAATGATCCCAATGATCTTGCTACTGCTATTAATAGTCTCGCTAAAGATTTCCATAAGGCGAGGGAAATAGGGATCGCAGGAAATAAATTATTTCTTGAAGAATTTACTCTTCCCATTCATGCAGCAAAACTCCGCGAAATTTATGAGCAGGCGATCGCCAAGTTTAATCAGGTTTAATACAGTGCTTTACGCCTACTTAAAACCCAGAGAAAATTTTGAAAGCGGCGCTTCGCGCCGCTTTCAAAATTTTACCCCTCACAATTCGCAGAGGATGATTCGCCCGCGAAGCGGGCAAATCATTAAAAAATTAGGCTAATACTCAGGCATAAACCGATCGCAAAGTGCAAGGCTACGGCAATAAATCGGCAATTGAGTAACAATTCGGCGCGATCATGATTTTGACCGATGAAAGTGCAAAGCTTCCAAGCGATCGGCAAACTTACAAAAATGCTAGCTGTCCAGATTGGGAAAAGTTGCGTAGTAATTGCTAAAACTGCGATCGCATATACAAATCCACATAGCCAAGGCAAAAGCTGCGCTGATCGCTTTGTTCCCAACTTCACTACAGGCGATCGCTTACCTGCGGCAAGGTCATCGGCAACTTGGTTAAAGTGTGAACAAAATAAAATCAAGCTAGTAATCACGCCCACTATTAATGCGGCAGCGATACAAGCATAGTCAAAGGACTGAGATTGACTGTAGTAAGCTGCCGAAACCCCAATTGGTCCAAAGGCAAAAAAACATAAAACCTCTCCCCAGCCTTGATACCCTAACCGAAAGGGCGGCGCTTGATAGATGTAACCCAAAAAGCAAGCGATCGCTACTAAACTCACCACGATCGCATCTTTTTGAATCCATGAGATTGCCAATACGCCACCGATCCCCAGTATTAAACAAGCATTAGCGATCGCCAGTATTAAATTTTTCTGCCCCGTGAGATTTACAACAGAATGCGCCTTATTCACATCAATGCCAGTCTCCGCATCAAAGACATCATTACAAAGGTTTTCCCACACCAACACTAAAATTGCTGAAGCCAGAAAAGTTAAAAATATTCCTAAATCAATCGCGCCATTTTGCCGATAGGCGATCGCTGTGCCTGTGGCGATCGGCATGATCGCCACGCTATACATCGGCAATTTGATCGCCGCCATCCATAATTTGCGTGATCGCGCTGGATTCGTAATTCCTAAATCTTTAACCATATTAAAAAAAGGTTTGCTTTAACCCTAAAAACTCTATTTTCCCACGCCAAGCGCTGTATAGCGGTAGCTAGTCTTGTTAACTTGACGATTAGAGGTGCGCGGC
>MNZA01000256.1 GCA_001873375.1 Oscillatoriales cyanobacterium CG2_30_44_21 | reverse complement strand
CTTCGCGCCGCCATTCATCTTTAAGTAGTTAGGCACAAGTGAACTAGAAACCCAGAGGTTGTTCCGCCCGCGCAGCGGGCGGAACAACCTCTGGGTTTAGGTTTTAATTAAGCCGAGCTACTTAGAAGAAAAATTATGACATCCGACAAAATTGACCTGAATGTAATTTAATTTCTCCAAAATCAGGAATCCACGCTGCCCAGTGACCATCAGGATATTGGCACATCAACAATGCTTCATCGTAACAACTCGAAGTCGGCGGCTCTAGCAGATTTACCCAAGTAGAAGGCAAGGGAACAAGACACTGGAAAGTAGTATTTTGACGAATATTTCTAGTGAATTTATTTGGATGCTGACGTGTAATGGGTTTCATGGCTTTTCTCTAAAAATTTATATGAATTGGCATGAAGCAATTTTTTAACGGTGCTGCGACTACTCCATAAAATTATGTCACGGTATTATTACACGCAGCCTTTTTAGTATTAAAAGATACAAAAATATTATTAAAAATTAAAACTAAAAACAGAGAATTTGCGCTTTGCACAAATTCTCTGTTTTTAGCTGTACGGCTTCGCCGCCTATTGCGGTATTCATTGTTCAGCCAGATTATCGATTTTTTCGCGAATTGACAGTTGGATGAGGGTGCGAATTAGAGAAAATCCTGAAAAACTTGCCCCCATAAATACAGCGATCGCCCAGCCCGTATAGACAGTACCAACTAGTAGCACAGCTCCCACCAAGACTAAAAATCCTGTTAAACAAGCATAAATTAGCGCCTTGACCGCAATATTTATCCGTTTGAGAGTGCGATCGCTTTCAGAAGACTTCACTTGAATCATCAACTCGCCCCGCTCAATCCGCTCTTCCAATCGCTCTAACAAAATTTCCATGCGGCTAGGCTTATTTAATTGATAAATCAGAAAATCCTTTGCCTGCTGGGCGAGAGCGCCTAAGGTATTACCGCGACCTCGCGTTAGGACGATACTTTTCACAAATGGCTGCGCGGCGGTGGTGAAATTATATTCAGGATCGAGAATACGAGCGATCCCGTCAAGGGTGGTTAGAGACTTGAGCAGATAGGTCATTTGTGGCGGCAAGCGGAAGGGTTGCTTCTCAAAAATGGCAACCACTTCTCCTTTGATTTGTTCAAATTCATAGATATTGACAGGTCTTTCTGTAAATCGATCTAATACAAATTTGAGCATTCGCTTAATTGGACTCATATCGGCGACAGGCTCGATAAAACCCATACTCATCAAGGTGTCAACCACTTCATTCGTATCTTTCCGCAACACCGCAAAAAAGGTCTTCACCATCTGATCCTTTGCCATGGTCTTTACTTCTGCCATCATGCCGTAATCGTAGAAGATCAAGCTGCCACTAGGACTGACCGCCAAATTCCCTGGGTGCGGATCGGCATGAAAAAATCCATCCTGTAAAAGCTGCTTGAGATAGCAACATATTCCTAATTGATTGATTTCCTTGGGATTTAATCCGCAAGCCTCAAGAGCTTGGCGATCGTCTATTTTGATTCCGGGGACATACTCTAGGGTCAAGACCGTAGAAGTGGAATATTCCCAATAAACCTTAGGCACGACTATGCGGGGATATCCTTCAAAGTTTTTGCGAAAGCGATCGGCATTTTGACCTTCGATCGCGTAGTCAATTTCTTGATAGAGAACCGTGAAAAACTCCTGATAAATTCCTTCCAGATTATATTTACGAGTCCAAGCAAAATAACGATGAAAAAACTTGAGAAGTCTGCCAACTGCGAGTAAATCCAGATCAAAGAGTTTTTTCAAGCCTGGACGCTGTACCTTGACAACTACTTCTTCGCCAGTGTGCAGGATAGCGCGATGAACCTGTCCCAAACTCGCTGCCGCCAGAGGGATCTCATCAAAATCTCGATAAAGATTATAAAGAGGCTTGCCTAGTTCTAATTCGACGATATCTCTAGCTTCTTTGGCGCTAAAGGCTGGCACTTTATCCTGTAGCTGCGCCAAATTAGCGATGTATTCGGGCGGCAGTAGGTCAACGCGAGTGGAGAGAGATTGTCCTATTTTGATGAAGGTGGGACCCAATTCCAGCATATTGCGGACTAGCCACTCCGCGCGGTTGTTGCGAGTACGCGCAGTATTATCCTGCCAAAAATGATCCCACCATATAAAAAATAAAAAAGTAAATGCTGACAAAAAAACTTCGCGTTGACGAGCCAATGCCGAACTCTTAATCCTTTGCCAACGTAGCCGCTTGGGTGGTGATTGGGCGATCGCAGTCATATTTTGCCAGTGTTTTAAGCAATGCTAGATGCATTGTTCTGTCTATATTACCCAATTCAAACCGCAATGCCCATTGTTTGGAGGATTTTTTGGGCTTGCGAGAAAGCATTGATTAATATCTTGAATAAGAGTTTGATACTAATGCTTACGAATATTTTTTAGAATGTGACGCGATTTAAATGTCAAGCGTTGGCTCAGTCCCTACCTCATCACACAATAACGAGGTTTTAAGGCGTATTAATATTGGCTCAATAGGTGTTTCGGGGAGGTAAAGAAAGGAGAGAGTCCAACAAAGCACTCAGCAGAGCTTTTCCCCTCCTCTTGGCATTATGAACAAACTCAAAGAAGCCCAAATACAAAGGTAACTTTTCTTGAGAAATACCACGATGAGGACGTAACCAAGAGCGCAAAAGCGACCAAAAGCCTTCCATGGTATTGACATGAACTTCACAGAAATCATCACCATCTTCATCTCTAGCATATTCTCCCGCACCATGACAAACAGTT
>MNZA01000172.1 GCA_001873375.1 Oscillatoriales cyanobacterium CG2_30_44_21 | reverse complement strand
TGTTTGTCATGGTGCGGGAGAATATGCTAGAGATGAAGATGGTGATGATTTCTGTGAAGTTCATGTCAATACCATGGAAGGCTTTTGGTCGCTTTTGCGCTCTTGGTTACGTCCTCATCGTGGTATTTCTCAAGAAAAGTTACCTTTGTATTTGGGCTTCTTTGAGTTTGTTCATAATGCCAAGAGGAGGGGAAAAGCTCTGCTGAGTGCTTTGTTGGACTCTCTCCTTTCTTTACCTCCCCGAAACACCTATTGAGCCTTTGGTTTTATGACCGATACCGTAGGATGGTGATGGTGAATTTAAGGCAATAATCTATGAACCTCGGCAAGCGCAATCGTTTCTCCGCAAACAAAATCAACGTGCAGTTATTACGCGAAGGCATTGTTGAATCGGTTCATGCTTGTCAAGCTGCGGTAGTCGATACCCGAGGTCGCGTTCTTTCCGCCGCAGGCGATCCCCAAACTACCACCTTCGCAAGGTCTTGCCTCAAACCAATCCAAGCCCTGCCCGTCTCGATTACAGGAGCGCAGGAGCGATTTAACCTCTCAGAAACCGATTTAGCGATTATTTGTGGCTCTCATCAAGGTGCGATCGCCCAAGCCAGACAGGTATTTAGCATTTTGTGGCGCTGTGATGTTGAGCCAAGTGCGATCCAATGCCCCATTCCCGATTGCCAAAAAAGCCCCCTCCAACACAACTGCTCTGGCAAACACGCAGGGATGATTGCCATCTGCAAGCAGCAAGGTTGGCAGATTTCCTCTTACATGGATCGTCATCACCCTGTGCAGCAACTAGCCCTAAATACAATGGCAGACTTACTGCATATGCCCGCCGCCGAATTTATCTGCGCCCACGATGACTGTGGTGTGCCAACTTATTTACTAGAGATTGGTCAACTAGCGCGACTATATGCATTGCTCTCTGCTCATGATCAACTTCATCTCGAACGGATCACCCGCGCTATGACCCGCCATCCTGATATGGTGTCAGGGGATGGACAGTTTGATACCGAACTGATGCGCTTATCAGGCGGCGAAGTCGTCAGTAAGTCGGGAGCAGAGGGTGTGCAATGCATCGGACGCATTGGCGAAGGGCTAGGCTTAGCAATTAAAGTTATGGATGGATCGAAGCGGGCTAAAAATGCAGTTTCTATTCATTTGTTAAAGCAGCTAGGTTGGATCTCGCCAGTGGTAGCTCAGCGATTGGGAGAGATGTTTTTGTCGGTCGGCAAGTACAGCCGATTAGAAACAATCGGCGAATTATCTTTAATTTAATGCCAAAAAGCTTAAAAGCGTTGCTTTGCAACGCTTTTATAGTCAAAAAAAATGTCGTTAACATACTTGACACACCCCTCATCCCCCAACCCCTTCTCCCGCAGGAGAAGGGGTTGGGGGATGAGGGGCTAGGGGTGAGGGCTTTGGTGTGTCAAATTTTTTGGGCTTAGCGAGAGGCAATATTTTTTAAATCAGGTCTGACCGCAGGGGCAAACAGGAGCGACTCAAAGGAAGCATCGCGATTGCCAAGGGTTTCGTAAAAGAAAAAAGAAAACCCGTCAAGGGATAGCTCCCGTGCCACTTTTACCTGCCCTTTAATTTGTCTCATGTCGATATTCTGCACCCTCAGTCCCGCCAAGATACCCACCGCTACAGGGATTTTTCTGCGGATTTCCTGTAACTCAGGTTGTTCTAATTCCCTTTTAAAGTTATTGATATCATCTCGGTAAACTTGAATGATTAATTCATCAATAAATCCTGAATAAATCCATGTATGCCAGTCCTGAAGATACTTGCTATAGGAAAAATCCTTGGGATTAGGTGATAAGGAAACCAAACAATCAGGTTTAATTGCTTTGACTTCTCGATAAATCTTCGCCATGAGGTTGGTGACGTTTCTCGCTCGCCACTTCACCCATGAGGGATCGTTGATGTCGGCGGGAGGTGTTCGCCCAGAATGTTGCTTTTGGTATAAGGCGATCGTGTACTCGTCATAACCAAGCTCCACGGGCATTCCGAAGTGATCGTCTAGCTGAATACCATCAACATCATATTTTTTAACGGCTTCCACAATTAAATCGACTAAAAACTTTTGTACTTCTGGTCGGGCAGGGTTGAGCCAAACTAGACGATGTTGATCGTATTCACCATGCAAAAATACATCCGATCCATCCTGTCTTTTGGTAATCCAATCAGGGTGTTTTTTTGTGATGGCGGAGCCTTCCTCGGTCATCAAGCCATATTCAAACCAAGGAATGACGGCTAAATTTTGCTCATGTCCAAACTTGATCGTTTCCGCAAGCATATCGCGGTTTTTTAGTTCGGGTATAGGTTCTACGCCAATGCCATAGGTTTTTTCGGCGACTTTGCTGGGATACAGCGTATAGCCCCCATTCCAAACTGTGGGGTAGATGGTATTAAACTTGAGACGTTTTAATCTTTTGATCGCCCGTTCCAGATTTTCTGTCGAAAATAAAACATCACTGTCCACATTGGTGAGCCAAATCCCCCGTAGTTCATTACCATTGGTGGGTCGGATAATGCTTTGAACTGTTGCTAGCTCTGCGGATTTATTGATTGAGCTAGGCAATTGGAAAACTACATTGGTGGCATTAGCTGAATTTTGCGCGATCGCTCTCTGAGGGAAATTGAGCGTCATGGCGATCGCCAATCCTAAGAAGACAAAAATTAAAAGGCGCAGATATTGCCAAGACTTAGAACTAACTTTTCCCATAACAACGAGCTAGTTAAGCTCTAACACCTCACATTCACGCTTAAAAGTGCTGGCAAATACTTACAGGCTTAATTGTATATCAATGTATATCAATGAAAAAATAGGATATACGCTATCAAATCTTGAATTTTTAAATAAAGAAATGGCTCCGCCATTTCTTTATTTAAAAATTCATACTGGGATAAAGCCTATTGAGGCTTCGAGGAGTCCAGAGAAATTTTTGTGCATCGCGGCGGAGCCGCGATGCACAAAAATTTCTCTGGGATTTATAGCTGTAGCCAGTGTTGTGAGGACACAACACTCAAGCGGTTATGGCTATAAGTAAACGTAAAGCGCTGTAAATTCTGGGTAGTCCTAAAAAGGTAAGGATAGGCGGCGCTTCGCGCCGCCTATCCTTACCTTGATTCTTAAAAAATGTTGGGAGGCAAAACATTTAAGAATTTTTAATTTTAGATCCTAGAAAATTACGATTCATTTCGAGAATAGGACATAGCAAGTTAGATACATCTTTGGGCAGAGTTGTTCTGACGACATCTTGCATAAGCAGATAGGTAATATTGCAGGCTTCCTGTGCGCCAAATGCTTGCATGATCGACTGAAACCAGTACAAAAACTGCTGGCGCATTTGCTCAGGGTCATCTAGTAAGACGGTCATCGCCGAATGGCGCAACACTCGAAATGTATCTTGTTTCCATTTATTTTGCATATCTTCCCCCTTTGGCAGAAGTAGGGTGGGGTAAGAGGTTTGCATCTTCGTCAGCACCGATTCGACGATCTCCTTCTCCACTGCCTTAATCTGCCGATATGCATCCACCCTTGCATCAAAAGAACTGATGTATGTGTCCATAAATTGTAACTCGTCATCGTTAGCATAACGACCATCTAAGTTATTCCCAAGTTGTTGCAGCTTGCTTAACATGGTTAAATGTCACTCAATTTTTTATTGATCCTATGCATTGATTCTATATGGCTGTGAGCCTGAAACTATCCGCCACTTCAAGCATTATCTTTAGCGATCGCTTTTTTTGTTACGATCCAAATATTCGGACATAAAGCTAAAACATCTATGCGATCGCTCGCCGCTCTATCCTGTCATGTTATCTGACCAAGATCATATCGAAGGGCTATTCCCAGAAGCGGCAACCAACTGGGACTTGGATCGGCTGTACGCTGATTTGCAAACTGTTAGTGGCAAAGAGATCAAGGCGGTTGAAAAGGCTTGTTTGCGGGGATTATTATGTCGCTATCGCCCAGGGCAGTTAGCCTTTAAGTTGGCTTGGACTTCGGGAGCTTTACGAGTTGAGCTAAACAAGGGTTTGTATCGATCGCTAGAGGCGATCGCTGATCAACCATCCAACACTTTGCGCTGGGAAAAAGTCCCTGAATGGCTGGAAAATAAGGGCTATAAAATGCAGCGCCAGAACTTGCACAGCTCTCCAGAAAATTCTCAAGTAAATTTCAAGCCAAATTCTGTGGATTGGGGTGAAGCTCCCAATATTCAGGCTTTTTATGGAAGGACGGATGAAGTTGCCAAATTGGAGCAGTGGATCTTAGGCGATCGCTGTCACCTGCTGGCGGTGTGCGGTATGGGCGGCATCGGCAAGACGGCGCTAGTCGTTAAGCTGGCGGAAAATATCCATACCAAGTTTGACTATTTTATTTGGCGATCGCTGCGGGGCGCACAGCCAACGGCTCAACTGCTGGCGGATTTATTGCAATTCTTAGGCTTTGCTCATACTGGCTGTAGCATTTCCGATTTGCTGGAAATCCTGCGTCAAAAGCGGTGCTTGATTGTCTTAGATGACTTTGAGGCGACATTGCAGGATGGCGAATTGGTGGGAGCCTATCGTCAGGGTTGCGAAGGTTATGCAGAATTTTTACAGCGAATTGGCTTTGAACGACATCAAAGTTCTCTTATTTTGATCGGGAGAGAACAACCTAAAGAAATCTCCATGAACCAAGGCGAAGATCAATTAATTCGTCATTACAAAGTGAATGGATTACAACGGCAGGGCGCTTTTGAACTTCTGAGGGCGCGGGGATTTACGGGTTCCGAAAATGGCTTGGAAGCTCTAGTTCAGCAATATCGCGGCAATCCTTCTGCTTTGAGAATTGTGGCGGGTACGATTCAGGAACTATTTAACGGCAATGTTTCCGAGTTTCTCAAACAGACTGCCCTTGCTCTCGGTGATGTGCTGCGAACTTTGCTGTATCAACAGTTTGAGCGACTTTCTAAACTGGAAAAAGATGTGTTGTACTGGCTAGCAATCAAGCATCGTCCCATATCGCTCTCCACCTTGAGATCGCAAATGAACTTACAAACTTCAGGCTCAGAGCTAATCGATGCCCTTGAGTCCTTGCGCTGGCGATCGCTGATTGAGAAGCTGACGGAACAGGGTGAAGTAATGTTTTTGCTAGAGCCTGTGGTTTTAAAATATGTAAGTCGCAAGTTTGTCGAAGAAGTCAGCAAGGAAGTGGTGGTGATCGCCATGCAGCAAGACTTAAAATCAATTAATCTATTGCGAAGTCATACCTTGGTGGAAGACCTTGCCCCTGACTCCATTCGCGCTATGCAGATTCGGTTAATTCTCAAGCCAATTAAGGACAAATTTGCCAAGGCGATCGCCCAAAATAATATTGAGCTAGATACTTTGAGAGAGAAGCTTGCTAATGCTCAACCTTCACAGGTCAGCGAAGATTCTACTTACATTGACTCAAACTTAGCCTTAATCGGCGTGTGGTGGTAAAGCAATGGGCGGCAGCTATATCGTAAGTTACTAAAGATCCCCCTCAATCCCCCTTAAAAAGGGGGAGGAAGAAAATTCTCCCCCCTTTTTAAGGGGGCTGGGGGGGATCTAAACCTTTAAACGAAGATGGTGAGCTTTGTAGGTAAGCGCTTCCCTTGTCGTTTCGGTTTAATTGACGCTGAGAGTCAAACGAATAGAGCCTTTAACTGAAGATGATAGAACCACATTTTGCAGCGATCGCTTGATTTCTTCTACTAGGTCTTGATCCTGTACGGTCGAGTTGACATCATCGACAACCACTTTTACCAGTCTGCCATTTTGGACAGAGATTTCTAAGATGAGATTGCCTTTGAGTGCTGTTGGCACTGTCACCGCTTGCAATTGCATAGCGATCGCTTGCTGAATGTTGCGAGTTGTCTCGGCATCAGCGAAGCCTGTAATGCTAATCACCTGAAGTTTTGAGTTGACAGCAGGCTTGACGGCTGGTGGCTGAGGGCTGCGGATTTCCGCAGCAGTGCCACTAATCTTTGACTCTGTGCGGCTAAAGTCTTGGGCAGACTCGGTGAGATTACCACTAGGAGCGGAAGGTGCTGAACGGGTTCGACCAATCATTGGTCTAGAGCTTTGCATCGATGGCATAGCGGTCGACATGGGCGCAGCCCCAAAAATCCCTTCATAGCTAACACCTTCAGGCATTTCCACAGGCACTTGCACCGTGATCTTGCCGCCGTCTGGGTTGACGCGCACTTCATCGCTAACTGCCACAAAAGCTGTGTATTGGGAGAGCAAGCGATAATTTAATGCGGTTTGGGTAACAGCATCGACCAAGGACTTGACCTCGCCACCAAACATCTGATTCATCAAATCTTTGATGCGGGCGCGTCCCCAAAGTTGTGCGATTCCCAAATTGCTGTTGCCATTCTCAAAATTGACATCAAGGGTCTGCTCATAGCGATCGCCCCCTGCGGCGATCCCTGTAATTTTGAGTCTGCCATTGGTGCGATCGCCTTTTTTGCCAAATAGAACTAAAGGCTGCTCGGCAAATAGGTCGGGAGCATTGCTGGGATAAATTTCGGGAGCATTGCCACTGCCTTCCCATTTGACCTGAATATTCGTCAGCACAGGATTATTAATTTGGCGGAAGAACTTTTCGGCAACTTCTTGAGTTGCTTCATCCTGACGCACTACTCGCGATGTCCCGCGTCCCACTTCGGCAACGCGATCTAGCAAGTAACGATTGACCGAGCTACCCACACCAAAACTGTAGAGACGATTGCCTGTCTTCAGCTTTTTCTGGACAGCCGCAATAATCTCATTGTCATTGCCAATGTAGCCATCGGTAATTAAGACCACACTGCGAATGCGTCCGTCTGGCGCGGATGGGTACTTCAAAACTGTATTGATGCCATTCATTAGTTCTGTGCCGCCATTGGCATCCACCTGATCGATGTAGCTCATCGCTTTTTGGCGGTTAATAGCGTTATTGGCTAAGGGATAATTAGATAACTGGCGCGTGGTATTAGAGAAGTCAATAATTGTGAAGGTATCGCTAGGATTTAATCCATTAATAAATCGACGCATCAGTTCCCGCGATTTGACAATCGGGTCGCCTGATTGCGAGCCTGAGGTATCCATCAAAAACACCACATCCTTAGGCACAATCTGATTGGGCTGATAGGCGATCGCAGGAATCAAATAAGTAGCAAAGTGAGCGCCCTGATCGGTGGTGGTGGTGAGTACAGTTGGTTCTGTGCGATCGCCACTAACTTTGTAACGGACGATCAAATCCTTATTGGGAATATTGTCTCCATTCGCCAATTTGAGTTGGATCGTTTCGCCATTGTTTTGAATGTCAAGACGGTGGGAAGTGGAATAGAGATTGCGAATGGGAACGCCAGCATCGATTTGCAGACTGACTTTGATATCATTGCCCGATCGCGTCTCTGGCGGAACTATGGGCGGATTGATCCGCGAAGCATCGGGAACTTGAAAAGTACTGCCCTGTGGGTCGATCTCAGTCCCTGAAATATAGCGTGGTCCCACCACCATCGGAAAGACAAATTCATAATCGCCTTGCTCAAACTTGAGGCTTTCCGTATAGCGAATCGTGACCTTGACTTGCTCCCCTGGTTTGATATTCGCGAGTGATTGCGTAAAAATATTGTCCCGTTCTTGCTCTAGTAGCCCTGCGGTACGCCCTTCTTGTCGCGCCTGTTCATAGATTGCCTTGGCTTCTTCCCGTTTTTTGATATCGCCTTTAATCACGCGATCGCCGATCTTAATTTCCATATCATCGACCGCCGCTTGGTCGGGCAATGGAAATACATAGATCGCCTCTAGGGGCTGATCGTAGGGATTTTGAAAGGTTTGGGTCACTTCTACCCGTGAAATGTTGCCAGAGATCTTGCCTTTAACATCGGTGTTGGTAAGGGTAAAAGCCTGTTTACGAACTTCATCAGCACCTTTGGGCTGCCCATAGAGTCCACCTACGGGAGGACGTTCCTTAATATTTGACGGTACGGAAGCGCGACCGTTAACTGGTTCGACAGTTCCTGTTTTGACCATGGCGATATTGTTTTGGTTGGGGGTGGCGATCGGGCTGGACTGGGCAAGGGTGCGATGGGCGATCGCGCCTGCGATTATTAGCGCCGCAGGGATGGCGATATAAAAAGGCTTAATTGATTTCATGGTTTAGTCTCCTCAAGACCTGTCGCCAGCTATATTTCTTGGCTTTATTTCGTGCTTCTGAGTCTCCCATCGATCTATTCAGCCAATTGCCTAGTTGCAAATTTTGTAACAAGTTAGAATGATTTCCCAGAATAATTATGAAAGCGTTGCTTCGCAACGCTTTCATAATTATTCTGGGGTTTGATGTGAGCGCAAGGCGCTGTATCATACAGAAAGACGATCATAGCGCTTTGCGCTAATACTCAAGATGGCAACAAGATGAAAACTTGGCACTGTATTAGTGGTTGTGGAGCTTGTTGTTATTTAGAACCAAGCGAAAGACCAGACCTCGATAAATATTTAACTGATGCAGAAATGCAGCAGTACCTATCGATGGTTGGTGCTGACGGCTGGTGCATTAACTTTGATCGCCTAAGTCGCCAATGCCGCATCTATGCCGAACGTCCTCGCTTTTGTCGGGTTGAGCCAGATACTTTTTACGATATGTTTGGGGTTGAGCCAGAAGATTTAGACGAGTTTGCGATCGCCTGTTGCGAAGAAAATATCCAATCCGTCTATGGCGATCGCTCCATTGAGTTATTAAAATTTCAGCAAGCGACTATCTCCAGTGACGGTTTCGCCATTTAACCAAGAAAAAATTTAAAAGCGCGGCTTTGCCGCGCTTTTAAATTTTTTCTTGGTTTGGGTTTAAACTTACGTTTATAGATACTCACTTTGACATTTCACATGGCTAGTCTGACTTATTGGCGGTCAATTTCTTTGCCGAAAACCCGCAGATTTCTATTTAGTCTATGTGCTTGGATTGGCTTCTTTGTCAGTGGTTGTCAAAGCAAAAGCGACCTCTTACCCGCCTTACCACAACACCCCGATATTCAAGTTTTCTTTAATCACAATCAATCATCACGCTACATAGATCCCTATCGCAAAATTGAGCGTTTGGGCGACAACTTAGAAAAAGTAATAGTTGAAAATATCAACCAAGCCAACTTTAGCCTTGATATTGCAGTTCAAGAATTGCGCTTACCAAATATTGCCAAGGCGATCGTTGCCGCCAAATCAAGAGGGGTGCGGGTTCGCTTAATTTTAGAAAATAATTACAGTCGATCTTGGGGAGAACTCACCGCCGCCGATATTAAAAAATTAGATCGCCGAGGATTAGATCGTTTTCAAGAATTTCAAAAATTTGCTGATATGGATGGCGATGGTCGCCTCAGTGAATTGGAACTAGAGCAGCGTGATGGACTTTATTTAATCAAAAGCGTAGGGATTGATTGGATTGATGACAGCGCTGATGGCTCCAAAGGTAGCGGACTGGTGCACCATAAATTTATGGTGATTGATAACCAAGTGACTCTACTTGGTTCTGCTAATCTAACAATGAGCGATATTCATGGTGACTTCAATAGTCCTGACACGCGGGGCAATGCCAATAATTTACTAAGAATAAATAGCAAAGAGTTAGCCGCTAGATTTAAACAAGAATTTGACTTAATGTGGGGAGACGGAAGGGGCAAGAAGAGCGATAGTTTATTTGGAACTAATAAACCATCTCGCAAAATTGATTATTTGCTAGTTGGTGGAGCGCAAATTAGAATTAAATTTTCCCCCGAACTGCGCTCCATAGTTCGAGAACAAACTAGTAATGGATTAATTGCCACCGTGATTTCAGGGGCGCAGAAAAGTATCGATTTGGCTCTGTTTGTGTATTCTGATGAATATATCTCTACAGTTTTAGAAGATCGCCAACGGAATAATGTGCAGATTCGTGGTTTGATCGAACCTCAATTTGCCTATCGAGATTACTCAGCAACTTTGGATATGTGGGGATTGCGATCGACTCAAGATTGTAAATCTGACAAGAACAGCGCTTGGAAACAACCAATTAAAACTGTGGGAATTCCCAATCTAGTTGCTGGCGACACCTTGCATCACAAATTTGCCATTCTTGATCGCAATACAATAATTACTGGTTCTCATAATTGGTCTGATGTCGCTAACTATACTAATGATGAAACCTTGATAGTAATTCAAAACGAAGTTGTGGCTTCCCACTATCAACGCGAATACGAACGACTATATAAAGACGCAACCTTTGGTCCCACTGCCAAATTATTGCAAGCGACATCTAAAAGTTGTGCAGAAAGAGTCAAAAGTAAGCCAGAAGAGCCAGATCCGCAATAAAGAGTTAAAAGCGTTGCTTCGCCACGCTTTTAACTCTTTATTGCGGACAGAGAGATTTTGATCATCGGCGCTTCGCGCCGATGATCAAAATCTCTCTGGGTTTTAAGTCAGCGCAAAGTGCTGTAAGTAGCTCAACATAATTAAAACCAAGAATTACATTCCGCCCGCGTAGCGGGCGGAATGTAATTCTTGGTTTTTAGGTTACTTAACTAGTGCCAAGCGAAGTTAAAAATTACTGAGCTTTGGTTTTTTCGAGGACAAATTGGCTTAGCGATCGCTGCACTGACAACACAGGAATCCTGCCAATTGCCTCCGCCGCAAAAGCGTAGGTGAGCAATTTCGCGGCGCTCTCAGCATCGATCGCTCGACTTTGGAGATAGAAGATCTCATCGGCATCAAGTTGGCTGATGGTCGCGCCGTGAGCGCACTTGACATTATCCGCCAAGATTTCTAGCTGGGGCTTGGTGTCAACTCGCGCTTTGTTCGATAGGAGCAAATTACGGCTTAGCTGTGCTGAATCTGTTTGTTGCGCCAACTTCGCAACTTGGATTTTGCCATTAAACACAGTTCGCGATCGCCCGTCGGCAATGCATTTATGCAATTGCTGACTAGAGCCATAGGGATAGTTGTGGGCTATGCAGGAATGAGTGTCAGTGAGTTGATCGCCATCGGTAAAGGCTAACCCAGTGAGGATAGTTTCCGTCTGCTCTGCCATTTGTTGCACCAATAAATTATGGCGCGAAATCTTAGCGCCAAAGCCAATGGATTGATTTTTGTAACCGCTATTTCGGGCTTGGGCGATCGCCGTAGTACTGATATGCACTGCTTCTAAGCTTTGTCTTTGCACCTTTGTATGATTGACCTGAGCGCCCTCGGCTAACCAGATTTCCGTGACGGCATTGGTGACATAGGCTTGGTCATCGACTCCGACAAAACTCTGCACCAGTGTGAGACTGCTGTGATTTTCGGCAACAATCAAACATCGTGGTTGGGTAATCAATGTCCCTTGTCCTGACTGTGGCGCAACAATAAACACGATCTGCACAGGATTAGCGACCACCTGATTTTTGGGAACCAGAATAATCGCCACATCGGACATATTGGCAGTATTTAAGTTGGCAAAATAGTCGGAATGGGTATCAGGATGCTGAGCGAGGTGCGATCGCAACTTAGGCAAGATGCGATCGTCAAGGGTTGCCAAAGTGCCAACTACTAAACCATCTTCAATCTGGGAGCAATCCGACAGCTCAGGGCTATATTTGCCATTTACAAACACAATTACATTGCCGATCGCTTCTTGGGCGAGGTTTTGCGCCAATAGTTCCTCGGCGGCCTGCATATCGACATCGCGATCGGCAAAGGTATATTCTCCCAAAACTGAGACATCGGTATACTTCCAGTCTTCGTCTTTGGTGGTGGGGAAAGTTAAGGATAAAAGGCGATCGCCTGACGCCTGACGCAATTCTGCTAATACCGCAGGAGTCAGATCAGGATGCAATCTCGACACCTGTGAGGCAAATTGCTGACCATTCACGGCTCGCTTACTGCGATTACTCACCGCACCCTTGAGTTCTTGATCATCAATCGATTCGGAAACTTGAATAGTCATTATGCCAACACCGCCTCTTCTTCCTTGAGCCAGTCATAGCCCTTAGCTTCCAATTCCAAAGCCAGATCTTTATCACCCGTCAGGATAATCTTGCCATTTTCCATTACATGAATGAAGTCAGGAATAATGTAATTGAGCAGACGTTGATAGTGGGTAATCACTAAAGAAGAGTTGTCAGGAGTAGAAAGTTTGTTTACACCACCTGCCACGATCCTGAGTGCGTCAATATCTAAGCCCGAATCGGTCTCATCCAGAATCGCCAGAGTCGGATCAAGAATTGCCATTTGCAAAATCTCATTCCGCTTCTTCTCTCCGCCCGAAAATCCTTCGTTAACACTGCGACTGAGAAAGGAAGGATTCATTTCCACAATCTCTAACTTCTCTTGGATAAATTCATCAAAGTCGATAATATCCAATTCTTCCAAGCCCTTATACTTGCGAAGATTGTTGTAAGACAATCTCAAAAAGTCCGAATTACTCACCCCAGGGATTTCCAATGGATATTGAAAGGCAAGAAATACACCTTCCCTTGCCCGCACTTCAGGCGCTAACTCTAAAAGGTTCTTTCCCTTATAGATTACTGCGCCGCCTGTGACGGTGTAGGCAGGATGTCCAGCCAAGATCTTGGAGAAAGTGCTTTTCCCTGAACCATTGGGTCCCATGATGGCATGAACTTCTCCCGCCTTGATTTCCAGATTTAGTCCTTTTAAAATCTGAACTCCATCCACATCTGCGGTTAATTCCTGAACCGATAAAACTACGTCACTATTTTCGACAATCATTTCTTTTCTCTTAACAATTGTTTAATATTGTAATACATAGCCGTTGCCAGTCTTGATATGCCAATTTACAAAAGTGTAGTCACACTTTTGTAAATTGAAAACCAAACTCAGTATGGGTTTTCAAATAAAGAAATGGCAGAGGCATCTCTTTATTTAGTATTCCAGCGCTTTCTCCAATGTGAGTTGTGGCGCGAAGCGCCGCTACTGGCACTACTGCTTTCTCTGGGTTTGAGTGCAAAACATCTTAATTTATCGCCTTTGGCGATAAATTAATTCCAATTGATTGCCAAACTTGATAAATAATCGCGCCTGTTGATCTTGTAGAGCCAAAAACAACCGATGAAAAGCTGATGTGAAGATCGCAATAGTCAAACCAGCCGCCGTTGTAATCAAAGCCTCGCCGATCCCTTGGGTTAAAGTTCCTGACTTCGTATTTGCTGCCACATCGCCCAGCTTTAGCGAACCGAAGGAAATAATCAAGCCTGTCACTGTCCCCAACAAGCCCAACAAAGGTGCAAGGGTGATCACCGCTTCTAATAGCTTTTCCCCCTTCAGCATTCCCACTAATTCTTCATCAGCAGTGCTTTCTAAAGCAAGGCGAAATAATTCAGGATCTGGCTCTTTTAAAGCCAAGGGTGCATAGAGAAACCGACCCACAGGAACCTTGATCGTCTGCTCGGCATACTCTTTGGCAAGGGTGAGATCTTCACGGGCGATCGCCAAAATACTCTCAGCCGTTTTCTGCTCTTGACGTAAAATACCAAACCAAAATATGAGACGTTCCATGATGCCTGCCAAAGCCAGCACCGACAGAAGTATGAGGGGGTACATGATCACCCCACCCGCCTTGATCAAATCAATCACTGGGGTTCGACTCCTTCTCTTCTCTTTCTCTACTTAGTTGATTAATCAACGACAAAACCTTAACTCCACGCTCAAAGGAACGATCCTCATTGAACACGATTTCAGGAACGCGGCGCAGAGCGAGTCTCTGACCAACTTCACGCTTAATAAAGCCTGCTGCCGAAGCTAGAGCCTCCATAGTCTGTTGACGGGCTTCGTCTGTGCCATAAATACTGACAAAAATTTTGACGTGCTGCAAATCACCCGATACCTCGGCATCAGTGACGCTAACCATACCCATACCAACTCGGTCATCTTTAATGTCTTTCAGCAACATATTGCTGACTTCTCGCTTAATTAGTTCGGCGACACGAGCAACTCGTCTTGTAGTAGCCATAGATTTCTTTTACACAATTAAAGTGCAATTCTAACGTGAATCCAGCATAGGTTTTTTAGTGAAGCTTTACCGCCCGCTACGCGGGCGGTAAAGCTT